>PEUB01000115.1:2005-14828 GCA_002780895.1 Nitrospirae bacterium CG02_land_8_20_14_3_00_41_53 | reverse complement strand
GTGCTCTTACTCCTGCCGCACTAAGGCCTCTGTTGTTATGAAATTCCAGCAAAGAATAATGAAACACTTTAACAAGCTCTACCCTGATTTGTGCAACTTGGAGAGGGATTGGAGAGGGACGTTGGTTCTCAAAGTGCATTGTACTTGACAGCCATGAATGATGTTCGATAAAATCTTTTATGCCGCGTCAAGCCCGATTAGATGTCCCCGGTGCCCTTCATCATATTATGGTGCGGGGCATAAATAAATCGAACATATTCGAAGACGATCAGGACAAGGCACAATTTCTTGAACGACTTGGACAAACGGTCATCAAAGGAAAGTGCACAGTCTATGCATGGGTCCTCATGAACAATCATGTTCATATTCTTTTTAAGAGCGGTAAGGATGGAGTATCAGCCGTCATGAGAAAGCTGCTCACGTGGTACGCATTGTACTTCAACCGTAGTCATCGTCGTAGCGGCCACCTCTTCGAAAACCGCTTCAAATCCATTCTTTGCGATGAAGAAAACTACCTTCTTGCCCTGGTGCGTTATATCCATCTGAATCCCATCCGTGCAAGTATTGTTCGGACACTAAAGGAATTAGACCACTATCCATGGAGCGGGCACCGAGCCATAGTCGGCAAGGCAAAACATACATGGATGGATACCGATACCGTCCTGTCCCAATTTGGCAATACAAAGAGAAAAGCGATTACTGAATACCGGCGTTTCGTACAGGAGGATATAGGTAAAGGGCAAAATCCCGTGTTAACCGGAGGAGGGTTAATCCGAAGCCATGGCGGTTGGTCTCAGGTGCTTTCCATGAGGAGAAAAGGTCTTAAAGAGGAGTCGGATGAACGGATATTAGGGAACGGAGATTTTGTTCAGGAGATTCTCAAAGAAGCAGAAGAAAAGTATCTGAGGCAACTTAAGTTTCGACAGAGCGGTCTCAATATTGCTGAAATTATACGGCAAGAGTGCAAGAAGGGCAAAATAAGTCCGGAGGAACTGAAGCGGGGCAGCAAGCGACGCAAGGTAAGCGAAGCCCGAACCATAATTGCACGCCGGAGCAGTGAAGAGCTTGGACTTTCCGGCGCTGAAATCGCGCGTCATTTGGGAGTGAACACATCAAGCGTCAACCGGGCCATAGCGAGAGTTGAGGAATCGGCGGAGTTATGAGAAATGCACTTTGAGAACCAACGTCCCCAAAAACCAACGTTGAGGAATCGGCGGAGTTATGAGAAATGCACTTTGAGAACCAACGTCCCCAAAAACCACGTCCCCAAAAAAAACGTCCCCAAAAACCAAAAAACCCAAAAAACCAAAAACAAAAAAACGTCCCATGTACAGGGCAGTTTACCCGCGGGGGCCGCACATAAATATAGGTCTCCATCTGGCAGGTGTTCAAATGGCGATACACTCGCTCCGGCGCATGATCTCCCTGCGGGTTCAAGTTTGCAACTTGAACCCTTTGTTTTGATACAATATATCCCATCATGCCATCAGTAAGGATTTCAAAGGAACTCGCCTCGGGCATTTATTATCTTACATTTACTGTGAGAAACTGGTATTACATATTTGACAGACACAACAGATTTCAAATCCTCGCGGATTCATTAAAATACTGCCAGAAGAATAAGGGAGTCAAAATATATGCTTACGTTTTCATGATTAATCATCTCCATTTGATTGCATCCGGTTATGATATGATCGGCTTTGTTAGAGACTTTAAAAGACACACTTCAAAAGAGATGCAAAATAATATCATTGCAACAGAATTAGGTGTGTTAAGACTATTTGATCTCGGAAATGGCAAATACGAATTCTGGTCAAGGACAAATATGCCGAAGATGATTGAAAGCGAGGAATACATTATTCAAAAAATAAATTATGTTCATGCAAACCCTGTCCGCAGGCAATATGTGAAAAAGCCGGAAGACTGGATGTGGTCGTCTGCCAACCCGGATAGTGACATTGTAATTGAGCCATTGGTTCTATGAAAAACAAAATATTTGGTTCAAGTTACAAACTTGAACCCGCAGAGGAAAAAGTTTCATAGAGCAAAATGGCACCTCAACCCTAAGAAATATCCTGATTTATATAAAAAGTTAAAAAATATTCAAACACCAGGAATTGATAATTAGTAAATTTTAAATAATTTCGCACAAAACTCCATGAGGGTTCAAGTTTGCAACTTGACCCCTTTGTTTTGATACAATATAGCCCATTAAATCCATTGTGGTCTGCCCTTGACATTGGACAAATATCAATAAATATCTTAAAGATTCATCGATATTGGAAAGGATTTGCATGGTGAAGATGAAAGACAAAAGAAATGAAGCAGGAAGTGACAAAAGCAGAAGTAATAAAACATGGATTTAGACCCGGTCAAATTTTAAAAAGTGCTGTTTAGGGAAAATAATTCCAAAAAATAATGTATCACAAAATAAGTGAGAGTAGGAATTTTCAAAAAATGACTTTTTCTACAGACTCGTTAGCCAAAAAAGTATTGACGCAACCATCGCGTATGACGTACACTATAGCGTACGGTGATAGGAGGTGAAGTCATGACAACAATAACAGCAACCGAAGCAAGAAAAAGATTGTACCGCTTGATAGACGAATTAGAAGAGTCACACGAGGCAGTGCATATTACCGGGAAACGTGGTAAGGCAGTAATAGTTTCTGAAAGCGATTGGAGTTCTATTCAGGAAACGCTTTATTTGCTTTCAATTCCGGGCATGGGAGAATCAATACGCAAGGGTTTGAAAACACCAATCGAAAAATGTTCAAAGGAGCTTCGCTGGTGATATGGAAAATTGTATATACCAAACACGCTCGAAAAGATGCAAAAAAGATTTCTGCTTCAGGTTTGCGCTCTCATGCAGAACGGTTAATTAAGATATTGGAAGAAAATCCCTATCAAGACCCACCACCTTTTAAGAAACTGGTCGGTGATTTGGAAGGCGCATATTCCAGACGCATAAATATACAGCATCGACTTGTCTATGAAATTCTTGATGAAATCAAAACGGTTAAAGTAATACGTATGTGGACGCACTACGATTAGAAAAGGGCTAACAATTCAAGCGACAGGGAATAAACCTCTATGGTTTTGTGCAAAGTCTGGTTGTCCCCGCGCCTTATTTTTTTTCGTTAGTAGTGTCGGAAATATCTCAATAGAACCATTAGCGTACATGAGCGGTGAGGTCAGAATGCTTCTCCTTGATGACATAGTTAAGACCCTGTGATACTATATAGAATTGCCTTATCATTGTAGCCATATCAGGGTTTATTAAGATGAGCAAGATAAAGAGTGAAGTGATAGATACAGCACTTCTTGAGAATATAAAGAATATATATAGAAAAATCTCATACGCTGCTATAAGGTCAGGCAGAAACCCTTTTGATGTAAAACTCGTTGCTGTTACAAAGACAGTTGGTATTGATAAGATAAAAGAAGCTATAGATTTGGGGCTTAGGGTATTTGGAGAGAACAGGGTTCAGGAGGCGCAAAAGAAAATTGCGGATTGCAGACTACAGATTACAGATTGTAAAGTCGAGTGGCATCTGGTCGGACACCTCCAAAGAAACAAGGCAAAGACTGCTGTACAGCTCTTTGACCTGATTCACTCACTTGGTTCAATAGGACTTGCGGAAGAGTTGAATAAACATGCTGAGAGGGATAGTAAAATACAGAGAGTTTTAGTGCAGGTAAAAGTTTCCGAGGAAGAAACAAAACATGGGGTTGCGAGAGAAAACCTCATTGATTTAATTAAGGCTGTATCAGTTATGAAAAACCTGAAGCTCGAAGGTCTGATGACCATGCCGACATTCTTCGATAATCCTGAGATGGCAAGGCCGTTTTTCAAAGAACTAAGGGAAATAAGGGATAAAGCTGAGGAATCAGTCTCAAAAGCTTTCGGGAATAAACTACCCGAACTTTCTATGGGCATGACAAATGATTTTGAGGTTGCAATAGAGGAAGGGGCAACAATGGTAAGGATAGGGACCGGGATATTTGGAGAAAGGAGATGAATTGATGATAGGGTTTATTGGTGGTGGAAATATGGCAGAGGCGATGATTAAGGGTATATTTGGTAAGCACGGCAGGGATATAATGGTCTCTGAGCCAAGGGATGAGAGACGTGCATATCTTGAAAATACATACAAGATAAATACCACTTCCGACAATAAAGAGGTGGTCAAGAGTTGCAATATCATAATACTTGCCGTAAAACCTCAAAATATGGACAGTGTCAGTGCCGAGATAGCTGATTTAATCTCAAGCGATAAATTAATCGTTTCGATTGCTGCCGGCATAACATTATCCTATCTTTCTTCACGACTCAAAACCTCAAAGATAATCCGCGTAATGCCTAACACCCCTGCACTTGTTCAGGAGGGCATGTCTGTTCTCTCCATGTGTGAATGTATTCATGATAAGGAAATGGGGTTGATAAAGGATATTTTCATGTCTATAGGGAAAGTTATGATGCTCCCTGAAAAATATATGGATGCCGTAACTGCACTATCGGGTAGCGGACCTGCGTTTTTTGCATATTTTGTTGAAGCGATGATAGAGGGTGGAATAAAAACAGGACTCAGCAAGGACAATGCTGCTGAACTTGCGATAGAGACTCTTATCGGCACCGCTAAACTTCTTGAAACAGGCATGCCGCCTGATAAGCTCAGGGAAATGGTTACCTCACCCGGAGGTACTACAGCAGCAGGTCTTAAGGTATTTGAAGAGAAGGGGCTTAAGGATATTGTTGCTGCCGTAATCGAAACGGCTGCGAACAGGTCAAAGGAATTAGGAAAGGAATAGATGTTCATATTTGCAAATTTACTGCTTACTATAGCTAAAATACTCGATATATTGCTTACTGTCTATATGTGGATAGTAATCATCAGAGCATTGATAAGCTGGGTTAATCCCGATCCATATAATCCAATCGTCAGATTCCTGCATGCTGTTACAGATCCAGTTTTAAATCCTATCAGAAAGGTTATCGGCTACAGGCTGGGTCCCATAGATATATCACCGATGGTTGTAATACTCGCTATAATATTTGTAAAGTATTTTCTTATAGGTTCTTTAATAGAGCTTGCCTATAAATTAAAAAGAGGGGGCATTATATGAGAATAACACCGCTTGATATTCAGCAGAAACAATTTCCCATGAAGTTCAGGGGATTTGATGTTGAAGAAGTTTATGCATTTCTTGAGGTAATCAGGGAAGAGATGGAGGATCTGCGCAGGGAAAATGCATCGCTCAAGGAGAGCGTGCAAAGGGCAGAGAATCAGATTAAAGAGTACAAAGATATTGAAACCACGCTAAGAGAGACTCTCATGACTGCCCAGCAGATGGTTGAGGACTATAAGACGAATGCAAAAAAAGAGGCGGAACTCACTGTGAAGGAGGCTGAACTCAGGGCAGATTCTTTAATTAAGCAGGCGCAGGAGAAGGTTATAAAGATTCACGAAGATATAGTTGACCTGAAAGGTATAAGGACCCATTTTAAGGAAGAACTGAAGAGGATGGTTGAAGGCCATTTGAAGATGATCGAGTTTGATAAACAGAGAGAGGAAGAAGAGGGAGGCATGAAGGGAGAATGAAGTATAATGCCCTGAAGGGTATGCAGGATATCTTTTCACCTGATATATATATATGGCAAAAGGTTGAAGAAGTTGCAAAGGATGTTTTTTCTGCTTATGGTTTTCAAGAATTACGGGCACCAATAATTGAGTCAACTGACATATTTGTAAGAAGTATAGGCGAAACTACTGATATTGTTGAAAAAGAGATGTACACATTCTCTGATAAGGCAGGTAGGCATATCACCCTCCGTCCAGAGGGGACAGCTCCTGTTGTCAGGTGTTATGTTGAGAATCACCTTTATAACCTCCCCTCGCCGCAGAAATTTTTTTACTCAGGCCCGATGTTCAGATACGAAAGGCCCCAGGCAGGACGCTTCAGACAATTTTTTCAAATAGGTGCTGAGGCATTCGGCGTAGGAGAACCAAAGATTGACGCTGAGATACTCTCAATGCTCAGACTCTTTTTCGAGAGACTTGGGCTAAAAGGACTTAATTTTGAGGTTAATTCCATCGGCTGTGAGAAATGCAGGCCTGATTACAGAAATGCCCTTCTTGATTTCTTCTCAGTCAGGATCGATGGGCTGTGTCCTGATTGTAAAAGGAGATTCGACTATAATCCGCTCAGGATACTTGACTGTAAGGTGGATGCATGCATAAAGCTCAGAGAAGGCTCACCCCGTGTCACAGATTTTCTGTGCGGCGAATGTAAAGAACATTTTAATACACTCCTGTCTCTGCTGAAATTGCTTAATGTCCCTTATGTCGTAAACCCTGATATGGTCAGGGGACTTGATTATTACACAAGGACAACCTTTGAGGTTACATCTAAAGACCTCGGCGCTCAAAATGCAGTGGCTGCAGGAGGCCGCTATGACAGACTCGTTGAGGACTTCGGAGGCCCTCCTACACCTGCGATTGGTTTCGCAATAGGGATGGAAAGGATTACAACACTTCTCAAGTCATCAAGCAACCATAAAATCCCTGTCCCCAAGGTTTTCATTGCCACAATCGGTACTCCTGCTGAGGAAGAAGGTCTTGTTATTGCAGACAGGCTCAGGGATAAGGGGATTTGGGTTGAAGTTGGATATGCAGGAAATTCTTTAAAGAGCCAATTGAGAAGGGCAGACAGGTTATCATCTGCTTATGTCCTGATAATAGGCGATGATGAAATTAATTCTGAGAAATTGAAATGGAAAAAGCTTTCAGATGGTAGTCAGGGTGAGATAGCTTTTACTGAAGTGTACGATTTTTTTAAGTAGAATAAAATACTAATTTTATCCTACAACATCAAGCTTCCTGACTCTAAACCCTACCCCTGAATCCTCAGCAATCTTTCTGCATTTCTCCACATCGACTCCCTCAAGGGTAACAACTGTAACCTGTACATTAGGTATGAATTTTTTTGCTTCTTTGATAAAAAACAGGATTTCACTGTAAGCGTTTTTAAAGGAAGGTCTGCAGATTTTATTGTATGTCTCTTCATCATGAGCATCAAGGCTTATAGAGATGCTATCAACAATGCCTTTCAGCTCGGGAAGGATATTTCTACCGTGTATCAGGTTTCCGTGGCCGTTTGTATTTATCCTGACTCTACCTTTGTTCTGTTTTATCCATGCTGCAACACTTTTAACGAGATCAATCCTCAGGAGCGGCTCTCCATAACCACAGAATACAACCTCTTTGTATTGTGAGGGGTCACCTATTGCATTCTTAAGGTCTTCCTCTGTGGGTTCATCTGAAAGTCTCAGGTTATGGCCTTTCACATAGTCTGTGTGGAATCTTATACAGAAGGAGCATTCATTTGTACATCGGTTCGTGATATTAAGATAAAGGTTATCCCTTATCTTATAGGCTATTTCACCTTTTTCAGGCATCTGACCTATCTTGAAAAGTCTCTTTGCATTTATTGTCGTAATCCTCGACAGGTCTTCGAGGGTAATGCCTCTGAGTTCCGCAATTGCCTTTGCAGTATGCACAATATACGAAGGCTCATTCCTCCTTCCCCTGAATGGCTCAGGTGTAAGATATGGCGCATCTGTCTCAATAAGCAGATAATCATCAGGGATCATTTTTGCAATTTCCTTTGGCTTTCTGGCATTTTTGAATGTTACAGGTCCTGCTATAGATATAAAAAAACCCATTGCAATTGCCCTCTCTGCCATGTCTATATCACCAGAAAAGCAATGTAAGACACCTTTATTTACTCCGGATTCCTTAATGATTTCGAGGGTATCCCTTTTTGCCTCCCTGCTGTGTATGACTGCTGGAAGATTGACCTCCTTTGCAAATTGCAGCTGCTTCATAAATACTTCACGCTGAATCTCGCGTGGAGAATTATCATAATGGTAATCAAGGCCGATCTCGCCTATGGCAACCACCTTACCCCCCCATCCCCCCCTTAGCAAGGGGGGGAGTTGGGGGGGTGTATCCTTATCAAGGGGAGTACAGGAGGACGTCGCCTTATCAAGGGGGGGATGGGGGGGTGTTGCCCATTCTTTTATCTGATTGAATATATCTTCTGTGAAGTCTTTTGCACCATGTGGATGAAATCCGACGGATGAGTAAATGAAATCATATTTCTTCGAAAGCTCAAGACCTCCTATATTGCCTTTTAAATCAGAGCCGATAGTAATTATTGCCTCTATGCCCGCATCTTTAGCCCTCTTGATAACTTCATCCCTATCTAGATTAAATTCATCCATCTCGAGATGGCAGTGGGTATCAATTAAGCTATGAGCTATGAGCTGAGAGCTAAAAGCTGAATTATGCACCGAATTTCTTGAGTCTGCCTGCATTGGCAAGGGCTAACGGCATGAGGTTGACTGTGGGGAATATACTGAATTCACCTTTTAAACATTCCCTTTCAGAAAAAGCCTTACTGGTGTTGCCGAGCACATATGGGGAATTTAAAAGCACAGGCACAGGATGCCAGCTATGGCTTTTTAGTACAGATGGGGTTGAGTGATCTCCTGTTATTATAAGTACATCAGGGTTAAGATTGAGTATTTCAGGCAGGGCACTATCAAACTCTCCTATCTTCAATGCCTTACCTTTGAAGTTTCCATCCTCAGCATAAGAGTCAATTTTCTTCACATGCAAGAAGAAAAAGTCATAGTCAGCATAATTCTTTTTAAGGAAATCAATCTCCTCTCTTATATCCCCTTTTAGGGTAGGTGCATTCATCCCAATCAATCTTGCAAGGCCGCGATACATGGGATATATGGCAATGCACAGGGGTTTCAGTCCATAGACTTCCTCGAAATGCGGTATATCAGGCACCTGTGAAAATCCACGAAGGAGGATGAAGTTTGCTGCTGGCTCATTTTTTATAATATCTAAAATACTGGATATTAATTTTTCAACAACCTTTGCAACTTTCTCTGCCTGTGGTGTTTCAGATGTTACGGGAACAGGTCTTTTCCCTTCTTTCTGCGGGTCTGTATCTTTTATCGAGGCAGAACCCTTTGGTAAGGGCTTAGGGAATCTGAGCACCGCAGCAAACCTGTGCTCCATCCCTGGCCTGAAGATTATTTCGACATTATCAATCTTTTTGATCTTTTTTTGAAGTCTTTCAGTGATCTTTCTGCTTTCATTTGTGGGAATCCTTCCGGCGCGTCTGTCTTTAACAATGCCGTTTTCGATGGTAGCATAATTTACACGTATGGCAATATCTGTCTTCTTTAATTCTATTCCAAGTCCGAGTGCCTCAAGAACACCCCTCCCTATCTGCCACTCCACCGGGTCATAACCAAAAAGAGATAGGTGTCCTGGTCCGCTTCCAGGTGTAATCCCCATAGCAACAGGGATGTGAAGTCCGCATGCAGATTTTTTTGCAAGTGCATCCAGGTTCGGTTTATTTGCGATTTCAAGCTCTGTTTTTCCGTTTACAGGAAGCCCTCCGAGTCCGTCAAGGACGATAAGAAGTATTTTGGTGTTGTTTTTCTGTATTAAGTCCTTAATTAATTTCTGCATAACAATTGAAATATTACTTGAAATGGGTGAATGTTTTCAAGTAGCCAAATGGTTCATCGTATAAGCAGGAGATTTAAAAAGGAAGGCTGGCGAAAAACCAGCCTTCCTTTTTAATTATACATTATTCCATGGTTAACGCCCCGGTGGGACAGTTATCAGCGGCCTCCTGACAGTTGCTGGTATTACATTTGTCAGGGTCTATAACCTTTGCTTTTTCATTTTCCACCTTAAAAACCTCTGGGCACAGCTCTTCACATGTACCACATCCTTCACACAAATCCTCGTTAATCACTGGCTTTGGCATAATCTTAACCTCCTTACAATTGAGTTTTTTAAAAACACCTTCCTCTTTAATCCCTTAAGAAGGGAAAGGGGAAAGCAGATATGTATATTATATGATAAAATTTTAAAAAATTGCTATTACTTTTCTCCTCCTCAGGCCGTCCTCACTGGTTGTTATCATAAATTATTACCATGTCTAGAAATAATGTCAAGATTGATTATAAAGAACCAACTTTAAAATAGATTGTAGCCTTATATTCTGCTATAATTTTTATAACAATAATTTAGGAGGTCACTATGCCAGAATTACCATGGCAGTATTTAAACGTTAAAAAAAGGTTAGTGTCCGCTGCGTTGAGCTGGGCCGATGATGTTATAAAAAAGCAGAAGGCCTAATGAAAAGACTTTAAAATATGACTATTGCAACAGTTCTTCTTATACTTGAATCAATACTGCTTTTAGCCACTATCATACTCCTCCTTTATAGTATCAGGGAAGGGAGAGGCAGAAAAAACCTTTTGTTGGAAGTAGGAAAGGCAACAAAAATACTTACACGACAGGAGTACTTTCTTACAGTCACTGATTCTATGACGGATGCAAAAGCTGAAATTTTAGGATTTATTACAGGCAGATTCCCAGCAGGAGACGATAATAAAAGGGTAAAGGATATTACAAATAATATCGAGAAATTAGAAAAGAGTGGTGTAAAGGTAAAATATCTTATACCAAAGTTTAACGACAGATTCCATGTAGGTTATCTTTATACAAAGGCTGGCGCTGAGGTACGATATAGCAACTGTGCTATTGCGAATAATATTCGCTTTATAATAGTGGATGACAGATTAGTCGTGATTGGTATCCCTGAAAGCATTGGTGAAAAAGAGGCTACACGAAAGGGATACAGGATTCCTTCTGAAGGTCTTGCCTCAATACTTAAAAATTTTTTTTATGAATGCTGGGAGGGAAGTATAATTTATGAAGAATACGTAAGGGAGGTTATCAAGCAAACTGGAGTAAAACCAAAATTACTTGAGAAAGAGCTACAAATAGATGAAAAGGAACTGGAAAGGATTGCTAAGAAATAAGTGAAGATCATTGCATTTCTTGGAAGTCCGAGAAAAGATGGCAATACAGAGCTTCTCCTTAAAGAGACGAGCAGGGGTATCGAGGAATCAGGATTAAATGTCCATCCCTTTGATCTGAATCTCTTGAACATCTCACCCTGCCAGAACTGTGGAGGATGTGACGATACAGGTATATGCGTCATTGAGGATGATATGGTTCAAATCCATGATGCAATAAGGACTGCTGACAGGATTATCCTTGCCTCACCGATCTTTTTCTCCGCCCTCAGCGCTCAAGTGAAATTGATGATCGACCGATGCCAGTGCATCTGGTGCGAGAAATATCTTCTCAAGAAACCAATCCCGGCAGGCCCGTACGGGAGAAAAGGACTTTTATTGTTGGTCGGGGGCCAGAAAAAAGAGAGCGGCCTTCAAGGTATTCAATGTGCAGAGACATCTGCAAAGGCCTTCTTCAGGACGATCAGTGTCCCTGAATACAAAACTCTGAGCTATATGGGTGTGGATGCAAAGGGTGCAATTCTCAAGCATCCGACAGCCTTAAAAGAAGCATATGAGGCTGGAAAGAAACTGGCTACACCCTATAATTATAAGGCTCTTAGTTAAAAACTTCTGTTTACAGTTATTAATATCCCCCCATGGGATATTGGTATGATAGTAAACGCGGTTTCTTTTGGCTTTCCTGTTCTTTCTATAGAATTACAGCTTAAAAGGGCAAGATACCAGCCAATGGCAGCCTGTGAGAAGTAATGCTTATTGTCATTTATCCTTGATAGACCTGGTAAAACAGAAAATCCATACAGAATACCCTTAATATATGGATTATCGTTCATCTTTGCCGCAGTTATGAAGGGCACAGCGCCAATAAAGGCATGGCCGCTAAGTCCATTAGAGTTTTTAAAGGGTCTCCATTTTGAATCATCTTCTGATGGTCTTGAAGACCCTGTTAATCTTTGCAGGATTAATCCTGCAGGTGCACCCACAAATAAAGCCCTAAGGGATCGCTGGGCCCATTCACCTGTTTGAGTTTTTCTAAAGAGTAACCGTGTGCCAATAAGGAGAGGAACCGTTATAAGGGTTTCTCCAGGAATCTTTCCAATATTGGAGATGTCATCTGTTGTATTGCCTCTCACGTTGTCCTGATAAAATTCCTGGATATCACCATCCATTGATGTATTCGCAAGGAGGCCTGCACCACCAATACCGATAGCTAATCTGGTAAGATTCCCTCTATCAAGATAGAAGTTTTTATAATCATCTTTTAATAAAGCAAGGTCATGGATTATTGCATTGCCTTCATTTGCCTCTGTATTAGCGGGAAATACAAAAAAGGTGAGAAATAGATATAAAATAAATCCAAGCACCTTAACCATAGTGTATTGGTGCTGGATAAATCTAACCTTTGAGTCGAAAATTGGCATTTTTCTTTATTGCCTCTAATCTCACTTTATCTTCAGGGTTGCTCTTTAATTTTTCTATATATTCCATGAAGAATGCTGCGAACACTGAAAAAAAGAGTCCAGAGAAGGTAGCAATCATCACCATCTGTTTTCTTTTTGGCTTTACCCTTTTTTCTGGCGGTATTGCCTTCTCTATTACCTGTATTATTGCAGCATCTCTTGCCTCATCAAGCCTTGCTGCCTCATACTGCTTTAGCAGAATCTCGTAAAGTGCCTCCTGGTATTTAAACTCCCTCAGTTTTCTTATATACTCTGTGCCAAGTGCCGGTATCCTGCCTGTTGGCATGAGTGGGTCTGGATTATGGCCTCCACTTCTCGTCTCAAGCCTTCCGAGCTGTTCCCTCATCCCCCTGAGCTCCTCCTCCGCCCTCTGGATGTCAGGGTTCTGTGGGGTTGCATAGGTTCGCATCACCTTAAGCCCTACCTCTTTAGCAGCAATCTG
>PEUB01000115.1:1448-1991 GCA_002780895.1 Nitrospirae bacterium CG02_land_8_20_14_3_00_41_53 | reverse complement strand
CCCTCAGATTCGCAATGCCCTCTATTACTGCCTTAGCCTGCTCGTCTATCTTGATAGCACCTGTCCTCTCCTGAAACCCTTCCATAGAATCCTCTGCCTTTATAAGGGCTTCCTTTGTGTCCTTCAACTGCTCTTCGAAGAAGAGCCTCCTCTGACCTGCCTCTGTTACAGCAAGTCCTTTATTCATATTCTTTAATTCCTCAACAAATGCATTTGCCATATCAGCAGCCCTTTTGGGATCTTTATCCTCAACTCCAATGGTTATTATGCCGCTTTTTTTATCATCTCGTGCCTTTAGTGTATCGGCAAGACCTCGCCTTGCATTCTCACGGCTTTTAGTCTTATAAAGCTCCATGAGTTTGAATCTATCGATGACGCCATCAAGGACAAGTCTTGATTTTAATAATCCTATATAAAGGTCATTCGGTGTTTTTATACCAACTGCCCCACCTACTGCCCCACCTACAAGTCCTGCAGCACTACCCAGCTGGCTTAAAAACTGAGTAGCCATTGAGCTGCCCTGCTGTGGAGGGAGTATCTTTG
>PEUB01000115.1:633-1388 GCA_002780895.1 Nitrospirae bacterium CG02_land_8_20_14_3_00_41_53 | reverse complement strand
AGCCTTTTACGCTTTAGAAGAACGATAAGGTAGTCGAAAAGATTGATTTCGTCTTCCTGTTGTATTTGTCTTTCCTCCAAAGACTTCCTCCTTAAAAAGTATAACTTATCATACTACTGATAACGTTTATCTTTCTATCCTCAGCAGAGACGTTACCCGGGTTTTCAATTCTACCATATCCATACGATGCGCTCAATCCCATATCTTTCATCAATTTAAAACTCACCTTCAGATTAGCTTCATTCTTCTTCTCTCTCACAGTCCCCGAAAGGTTATGCTCCTCTCTATCATATGAAATAGATATTCTTCCATCTTTTTCAGGGATAAGGTATGAGGCCTCTAAAAAGATATCCTCTGAATCAGTTCCCATATGATGCCCTATAATCCTGCCTTTATAGGTGTAAGCCCTGGTACCATATATGCCATGAGTATACCAGACATCTTGATAACCACTCACATGGGTAGTTGCATATTCAGCCCTGAACCCTATTCTCTCCAAATTGAGTATCCTTGGCAGGTAAAGCCCCGTAAGGTATGCCCACTTACATGGTAATCCCCCAGCCTCGTCTTCTCCATCAGCCTCAGCATATAGCTGTAAAGGCTGCAATCTGGATGGAATGGTTAGTTTTATATCACCACCAGCCCTCTGGTCACCTGCCTGAACACCTATCTCATTTTCTCCTTTTCCTGTAAAACTCCTCCACCATGTCTTTATACTCTCAGAGCGGCCTTTCCCTCCTAACAAAGCTGTCCTT
>PEUB01000115.1:0-620 GCA_002780895.1 Nitrospirae bacterium CG02_land_8_20_14_3_00_41_53 | reverse complement strand
CTCGCATCCCCCATAAATATGGCTCCGGAACATCCCTCTCTTTTTCAAGTCTTGTTGCAAAGACAACGAATCTAAAGGGACCAAGGTATTTAAATATCCAGGGAAGAATGACAGGTTGTGGATTTGTAAGCCTTAACATGGTCATTGGTTCAGCATTATTTGAAACAAGAATCGCCCCGTGATTCCCAGGCCCCCACCATTGTGAATCCTTGCCTGCAGTAAGTTCTAATCCTAAAAAATTCAGGACGCCGTAGACCCTCTTGACTATCAAATCGCTGTCGGCATCTGAGTACCTGAATTCTGGATTGATATAGAAAGAAAGCCACCCAAGCTCTGCCCTTGAGGTAAAACCAACCCTGAGATTTGACCCCTTTTCATAAAGGTCTCCATCATTGTTGTAATACAATGCCTGAATATCTGAATCAGCATAAACATATCTGCTATAGAGAAGATCAACAGGCTTTATGTATTTGACATCATCGCTCTCATCTTTAAATCTCTCTTTTAGAGATTTTACAAGGTTTTGAATAAATATACTCCTGCCTTCAGCATTTCTTTCAGCCTCAGAAATAAGTCTTACCACCTCTCTATAACTCAGAGGTTTTGTTGTAAGCAGTCCG
>PEUB01000099.1 GCA_002780895.1 Nitrospirae bacterium CG02_land_8_20_14_3_00_41_53 | reverse complement strand
ATTATCTCTTTTCCCTCTTCTAATCTTTTCGCAAGTTCTACTTCTTCATTCCTTGTAAGTATTGAAATATTCCCCATCGAATGGAAATATGCCTGAACAATGTCCTCAGTTTCATCATATTCCTCTTTATCTTCTGAAGCTAAGACTTCTTTTTGGGCAGTGTCAGTCTCCTGTTCATCTACAACTTCAATGCCCATATCATGCAAAAGGTCCATGAGCTCTTCTAACTCATCCGGGGAGTAATATTCTAAGGGAAGAGCATCGTTTATCTCATCATAAGTAAGCGTTCCACGCCTCTTACCTATTTCTATAATCTCTTCAATAATATCCCATTCTCTCAAAGAAATCTCCTGGTGAAGAATATGGATGAATCAGTTCTCTATAGAACTGGAGACAATATTCTTTAAATTCTTTTACATTATATCTTTGCGTTGGGTTATGGTTGCTAAAGCTAAATATATCACATTCCGATCAATCAATCGAAATTATAGCAAGTGTAGAACAGTATTGTAACCCTTTATCTTCGTTATTTTAGAAAAAAAGATTTGACGAAGAAACTTAAAAATATTATTGTGTAATCAATAGAAAGAGCAGACTAAAAAATAATATTAGGTCGGAAGAGGCAGTATGTTTGAGATCATGCTCACAATAGGAGGCGTCATTCTTGGCACCTTGCTAACCGCAGGTTACGAACGTCTTAAAGAACGGCGCTCACTGAGACATGTCAGGGTTCTGCTATCCCAAGAAATTGGCACGATCATCCCTGGACTCAAGGAAGTGATTGAGCTCTTAGAGGCTTTCCCCGCAAACGAACTTCCACAATTTATTAAACCAATGACCATCGAAGAAATCGCTCAACGTGTCGAGACCGCTTGTCACCGCGAGTCGTTTGAAGCATATCGGCCGTATCTGCCAGTTCTTGGTGAGGAGGTTATGGGAGCCGTCTTTAAATTCTATGATAGTTGCCAGCAGGTGCCAGCAGGTACCTCGATCATTCCGAGAGATTGAAAGATGGGCAGGAAACATTAGACATGGACTCTTTCAGGATTACATCAATGATCTAATTGCTAAGGCGGAAAATCTTAGAACAAAACTTGCTACCTAACGAGTCGCTCCAACGGATCGCTGATAAATCCGGCTTTCGGTGAAATGCGAGATTGTTAATATATAATATACTGCCATGAAAAAGGAGAAGCAAAATATCGCAGACGTCGAGTTCATCTTCCGAGAAGCCGAGCGTTTTGCTCTCATGCCGCCTCCAAATTTGATCCGACACCTACGAGAAAATCGTGTTGACACGTTCGCGGTGCTTAATAGGCCAGCCGGAGGAATCCTCTTCTGTGGCCGAGCTGCATATAATCGTTTTTATGAGATAGCGAACCGTACGATTAAACATGGCTCCATGGAGGCGAAAAAGTTCGGTCGCCGAGATTATGTTCGCGCACTTCGCGCTACGTTCATCGAGTTGTTTATCGAGGGAGGGAAGAAGATAAACAAAAGTTCTGTCTTAAAGCTGGTAAATCGAGCCAAACTCCTATCGTCCGAGGGGCTAATCCATGTGATTCACCATATTCCTTGTGTGCTTTTCTATGAGAAAGAACCGGCTACGTTCACTGCCGGACCGGTTACGTTCAGGAGAACTGATAAGTTTCTTGCCGACTATAATCACGCTGTTGAGGCCTACCATGAATCGAATCTCAAAGCATTCGCTAATGCTTTGCATCAAAGACGACCTGACCTTTCGGAAGGAGAGATTCTATTGAAAGCGACATGCTTCGCGGACACGCACATTGGTATGATTAGAGACTACTATCGCGAATACGATTGGGTCGCATCAGTTACAATTGCCTTGTGCCATCCTGCACTTTCGAAGTCACGTGCGGAGTGCGTGGTAGACGCTGCATTGAACGTGCTATGTCTTTTCGTGCAATCATATACGGAAAGATATTGCCGTGCAAACGCTCCTGACGCACCTTTCGAGACGTGCGAGCTTGTGAGCATTAAAAATAAGTTTGCGATGTTATGATAGCAATCAGATAAGAAGTAAGATGGATTTTATAAGATATATAGAGGGCTAGGTTTAAATGGAGGATATTCTTCTTCATATCTGCTGCGGGATTTGTGGAAGCTCAGTTGTAGAAAGATTAAGAAAAGAGGGTTTTCGCCCAATAGGTTTTTTTTATAACCCCAATATCCATCCCCAAAAAGAATACGAGCATCGGTTGGCCGTGACAAAGGAGATTGCAAAAATTCTTGACTTTGAATTAATTGAAGGCCATTATGATAAGGATAATTGGTTTAAATTAACCAAAGGATTAGAAAAGGAGCCTGAGGGTGGAAAGAGATGTTCGGTTTGTTTTAAGATGAGGCTTGAAGAAACCAGGAGTAAGGCAAAAGACTTGGGTATTGCAAAATTTACTACCACCCTTACTGTCAGCTCACATAAAAACGCATCCGTAATCAATGAGATTGGCAAATTAATAGACCTTTCAAGATTTTTGCCTTGCGATTTTAAAAAGAAGGGTGGGTTTCTACTCGCTATTAATTTTGCCAAGCGATATAAATTATATCAACAGAATTATTGTGGTTGTATATATAGCAGAAATGTCAGAAGGGATGCTAAATCGGGTATTTAAGTTAAAACAGGTATGTGCAAACATTCGCACATAGGTATTTTTGGCAGAAAGAATTAGCCCAAACTGTAACTTAAAAAATGCAATTTTTTGTCTTGGCAAATGGGTCTACCTTAGATTTAGATTCCCTTCAATGGTATAATGGATCGTAGAAATCATACCATTTATTATGGGAAATAAAGATACTTCTTTACCTGAGATTCCATTAAGTCGCGGGGATGATCTTCACAATCTTAAATACATGGATAATGCTGTATCA
>PEUB01000159.1 GCA_002780895.1 Nitrospirae bacterium CG02_land_8_20_14_3_00_41_53 | reverse complement strand
TCACATTTTCTTAAAAGATTTTCTACTAGCCTTGCACCCCTTAATTATCAAGGCATACAGGGGATTGTCTTTTTGACTTTTTCACTCAAAAAGCTAAAATAAGAGTTGAAGGGGGCGCGTTATGCTAAAACAAACTGCTGCCGAAAAAAGCTTTTTTGACGATTTCGTTGCTAGGAATTTCATTTCGCCTGACCATAAGCTGGTGAAGATTAAAGAATTTTTGAACCTGGACTTTCTAGAACCGCTGGTCAAAGACGCATATAATAATGGAAACAACCTGGGTAGGATCCCAATTGAGCCTCGGGTTCTCTTTATGGCCTGCTTGCTGGAATATCTGGAAAATCTTTCGGATGTGGAAGTTTCCAAAAAAATCTTTGAAGTCCCTCTCTATCGCTACTTTGTCGGCCTAGGCCTGGAAGACAAGGCGCCTGACGATACCACGATCTCTTTCTTTAGATTAAACAGAATGGGAGAAGAAAGATTTAAAGTTGCTTTTGAGCAGGTTATTGCACAACTGTATGAAGCCGGACTGATTAGCGGCAAGATCCAAACCCAGGACGCCACGGACATTAGAGGCAATATTGCTATTTTGAATCCAATTCAATTGCTTAATGTGTGTCGGCAGAAGTTATTAAACGCAATAAAATTGGCGGACAATAAACTGTACGAGAAGTGGTCAAAAAAGTTTGACTTCAAAATTATCCGTGAGCCTAAGAATAAGCAGAAACACTTTGAAGAGCTGATTGCTCTCTGTCAAAAGTTGATCAAGGAGGTCAAGAAGCATCGCAGCCGGCTTAAGAAGAGCAAGAAGGTCGAACGCTGGCTATATATGATGGAAACAGTCTTGTTTGAACGACAAGATGAGTATTTTGACGATGAAGGCAAAAAACAGAAAAAAGATGATGAGAAAAAGATTATCGGTAAAATGATCAATCCATCTGACCCTGATGTTAATTGGGGAGCTAAATCAGACAAGAAATTCTTTGCCGGCTACAAGATCATGAGCAACATGGATAACCAATACGGAATCATTACCTCTGTAACTGTTGAGAAAGCTGGCGCGGCTGAAGAAAAATACGCGGCCTGGCTGCTTAAGCAGCAAAAGAAAAACATTGCAGTTGTGCCGGAGCATTTTGTAGCTGATGCCAAGTATGATTTTGGCGATACCAGAGTAGAGATTAAGGCGGAAGGAGTCGAGAATATTTATATCCCCTTAGTTGCAACCAAAAACAAAGAAGGCAAATATCTGTTAGACAAATTCTCTTTTGAAAATGGCAATCTGGTTTGTCCCGAAGGTTACCCTGCAGAAGCCAGGTATCATCTTGAAGATAAAATGGGTTTTGAGTTTAAATTCATGGCCAGCGTTTGTGCTACGTGCGAGAGAAGAAAAGAATGCACGACTTCAAAGTCGCAGGGCCGCAGGGCCTTTGTTGCTGCCTCGCAGCTGGAGCGCTGGACAGTTGTTTCCTTCAATGTTACAGATGAATATAGCCTGGTAATGAAGGGGGAACGTTACAAGATTGAGCCAAGGCAAGCGGACTTAAAGAGAAATCAAGGCTTAAGCCGAGCCCGCTATGTTGGTTTAGCCAGGATGCGGATTCAAACGTACCTGGCAGTGATGGCCTCTAACTTCAAAAAGATGATTAAGTATGGCCTTGGTTTACTTGAGGATAGCACGCTGAAAACGCTTAGTTTGCTGGCCCGCCAAGGCGGGCCCAGGGACGAGCTATGTCCAAATACAACGTGAAGCTAAAAAAGATGATAAAAATGATGAGAGAAACAAAAAACAAGATAAAAGATGACAGAAAAGTAGATTAAAATTCTACCGACGACAACCTCGAAACCCCGCAAAATCAC
>PEUB01000009.1 GCA_002780895.1 Nitrospirae bacterium CG02_land_8_20_14_3_00_41_53 | reverse complement strand
GATAAATTAGAGGGTGGGCAAATTATTCAAAAGTTGTAAGGCCTTTTGAAAAAATCCTAACTGGCCTAAATTTAGTGTCTGAATCGCAGCACTTAATCTTCTCAATAAATTCCTTTGCAGCTTTAAATGCATCTTTAACCATATTCACATCATAAATAAGCCCTCTATAATATCCTGCTATGTGCAAAGCATCGTAAAGCTTTTCAAATTCCCTCATCAACTTTCCATTATGAACCGCAATATGCTTTCTTAAAGCGTCTCGATATGCTTCTAGTGATTTAGGGAGTTCTTTCTTGGTTAAACCCTTTCTGGTTATAAGGTACTCATTTATAGCTTCTAAGATAGCAAGATAGGCAGTTGAGAATGCTTCTCTTACAGGTTTAATATCAGTATATGTATTATCCTCAATAGGAATAGATTTTAATATTTCCTTTGCATTATTTAAATATCTAATGGCCTCTCTCATGTAAGCTCCTTCATAATAAGTTAATCACATTGAACGATCTGACGTCAAGAAATATTACTCGATTCTTTTCAGTAAACATACTGCATACGCAGCTATGCCTCCACCACAACTTCCCATACTACTTACAAATAAAAACAATACAACTATTGCCAGAGAACCTTTTGCCTTAAACATAATCTTCCCCCCTTTATTTTTTACTGCAAAAGAACAACAGTGCAAAAGTAAATCCGCTCCTCTATTGCTTTATTTTGCATTGCTTCTATCCCATATCCTGTGCTATCCTTATATAAAAGGAATTGACATGCTTTCTTCAAAAAGAGAATTAAATGTTTTACCTGCACAGGTGTCCTCGAGAAAACTTGAGGCATTGAAGTCACTTTCAAAGCTGGGACTGAAATTATCTGACGGTTATGATTATGCCCTATGGGAATACGCCTCTCCTGAAACAACCCTTGAGGATGTAAGAAATCGTCTTTCTTCAATAAAGACCTCTTTGTCAGAAGAGATTGTAGAAGAAAGAAATAGATAATGCCTTTGTACTTCTTTGATACCAGCGCTATGGTCACTTCTGATGAAGCATTATTTAATGCCACTATAAAAGAAAACTTTTCTGTTATTAAACCTTGATTTTCGCTACCTCACCATCTACATGCATATAATGCTTGCCAATATTGCAGAAACCTATTTGCCCCCCTTAAAACAGAGCTAAAGTTAAAAGACCTTTATAAAATCTCACCCTCCCCTATCCCCAAAATTTAAATAATCTTGAATCCTTGTAAGACTTCTGTGTCTGTATCATATTTTTTCGAGAATGGTAAGACATCTATTGTTGCAGAAAGGCCATCGCTCTATTTACCTACCGATGAAAGCAAACTCCTTAAATATTTCAGAAAAATCAAAGAAAGCAGTTCTAAAAATATTGTCCTTCAAGTTGCAAGGCTTGCAGCGAAGGGGAAGACTCAGCCGTAAAATATATCAATAATCAATACCTTTCTTTTGCCTCAACTTCTCCTGCAAAAACTCTATGTCCGTAATGTCTTTTGTCCTAACAGTTTGTTTCATTTTTATGAGCATTTCCACGTCACAAACCGGTATGTCTATGTGATTAATTTCAAAGGTTTCTATATGACTTTTGAAATCATCAAACTTAAAAGCCTCTCCTAATTTCCCTATGAGGTCTATATAAAACCCGTCTGGAGTTCCATATCTGATAACTGAATATTCACTTACATCTGATGGTGAGATTCCTTCTATTTCCTCATCATTAAAAACTTCCTTGAGTGAATCTTTTATTTTTTCCATATTATCAGGGCTGCCGTTGATAAAGAAATCAATATCTACAGTGGTTCTTGGCAGGCCATGCATAATCATGGCAAAACCACCAATCACTATATATTCCACACCGCGTCTGTTAAAGGCATTGCAGATTTTAAGAAAACCCTCATCAGGAGTTTTTCTGTGCATCTTCGATAGTCCTGTATTTGAATACTCCCCTCCTCGCCCTGAGGGTTTTACTGAAGATTTCTGTCCGCATCATAACAAAAATCCTGTTAAAATAATCCCTGTCGGGATTGAAACACCAAAGGTCTCTTTCAGCATCTTCAAAGGTTTTATACTTTTTTAACATTGTCTGTTACGTTGAGTATATTTTCATCAATATATCCTAAATCTCCTGATTACATCAACTTATATTTCACCTCACCTCAAAAAAGCCCTTCGGATTTTGAATAGAACCTTCTCAAAAGTATAATCTCTATTAAGGAACAATAAAGCTTTTTTTCTTGAAATATTTCAGAAAAATCCAAAATTCCCACATTTTTAGACATTAGATAAATAATGGTCATTGACCCGAAAATACCCATAAAGCTGTCATTCCGGCAGTCCTTAAGCCGGAATCCAATTCTTTTTAAAAGGCTCTGGATTCCCGCTCAACAGACTGCGGGAATGACGGACATGATATATAGTGAGGCATTAGTTATTATCAACATTGTGCTGTAATACAAGCATTTGCTATGCCCTAATGCCTAATTTTATGGGAATTTAGGAAAATAGCAGTTCTAAAAATATTGTCCTTCAGGTTGCAAGGTTTGCTGGGAGGGAGAAGCTTTAAGCTCTTTTCTTACCCAATCTTTCCAATAAAAGCCTTTGCAGATTTAATCGCAGCTTTTACCATATCTACATCTTCCAACAGCCCTCTATAATATCCTGCAATATGTAATGCTTTATAGAGTTTTTCGAATTCTCTAGTGAGTTTACCGTTATGAACAGATAGATATTTTCTAATCATTTCTCTGTATCCTTCAATAGATTGCGGCAAATCTTTAGGGTTTACCCCTCTGTTCACCAGGTATTCGTCGATAGACTTCAATACTGCAAGGTAGGCGGTTCCGCATGCTTCTTGAACTGGCTTTATGTCAGTATAAGTATTATCTTCAATAGGAGCAGATTTTAGTATTTCCTTTGCATTATTTAAATATCTTAATGCCTCTCTCATTTAAACACCTCTATGATAAGTTAATCATATTCAAGATTCTGTCGTCAATGCAAAATTTACCATTCACATCTGAGGATAAAGCAAGAGGTCACGCAATACGCCTGAGTAAACATACTGCATACGCTGCGATGCCTCCACCACGGCCGATAAGACCCATACCCTCATTCGTTTTAGCCTTAATATTAATTAATCCGGTCGGAATTCCTGATTGCGATATCGCCTCTTTCATGGATTCAATATATGGAGAAAGTTTAGGCCTTTCTGCGATTATAATTGCATCTATCCAGGAAACCTTATATCCATTTGCTCTTGCAAGTCCAACAATATATTTCAGAAGATTAACACTTGGTGCGTCCTTCCATTCCGGGTCCGTGTCAGGGAAATTTTTACCTATATCACCCAGGCCGAGTGCACCTATGACGGAGTCTATAATCGCATGACACAAAACATCTGCATCAGAGTGGCCAATTAGACCCTTTCCAAACGGGATATTTACTCCGCCGAGTACCAGCTTCCTGCCTTTAACAAGCCTGTGAGAGTCATATCCAACACCTATGCGCATAGAGGTTAATCTTTCCTCGTTAGAAAGAATTCTGCAATAGCTAAGTCTTCAGGGGTGGTGATTTTAATATTTTTGTATGAGCCCATCACAACCTTTATCTTCCCGCCGTATCTTTCTATGAGAGCTGCATCGTCTGTTGAGTAAAACCCTTCTTTCATCGCCCTCTCATATGCTGTTAGGATGTTCTTATAAGGAAAAACCTGAGGTGTCTGGATAGCCCACAGAACATTACGATTCAATGTTTTTTTTATAATAATTTCACTCTGAACTCCGAACTCTGAACTCTGAACTTCTTTTATCGTATCCTTCAGGGGGATGCCAAGAGTAACTCCATCAAAACCCTTAAATCCCTTCGAATCCCCCCTCTCCCCCCTTTGAAAAAGGGGCCCGCCTGCTGTCCGTCGGGCAGGGGCTGAGGGCGACTTAAAAGAGGGGGTTAGTAATTCCTTTATCATCTTTTCAATCAAATCCCTCTCGATGAGGGGTCTAACCCCATCATGTATAAGTACTAAACAATTTTTATCCTCGATTAGCTTGAGACCGTTATATACAGAATCCTGGCGCTCTTTTCCACCTGGCGCTATCCGTTTTATCTTTGAGATACCGTATTTTTCAAAAATCTTCAACCCGTACTCCATATCTTCCATCTTAAGTACAGGTATTATCTCTGCTACTTCAACAACAGCATCCAATATCTCAAGCGGCCAAACAATGATTGGTTTGCCACTAAGGCTTTGAAACGGCTTGTTAGTCCCAGGGCCAAATCTCTTACCCAGACCAGCTGCTGGCACAATTGCAATAACCTTATCTTTTCTTTGAAGCCCTTTCACCCTATCCAGCCTTTATTCTTTGAACCAAATAATGCAATAGCAGACAGGACATGGTATCTGAGCGGCTTTAAATTCTGTTCCGACTTTATAATGGAACAGAATTTACCTCGGAGGTCGATACGACCGAGAATGAGCGAAGATGCTATGTCTTGTCTGTGTAGCATAGGTTTATGTATCACTTCGCTGCCCTGAACTCCTCCCTTTCATATTCCTCTTTTGGCTTCGAGAATATCATCCTGCCTGCTGTTGTTTGCAACACACTTGTCACGGTCACATCTGCATTTTTGCCTATAAGTCTTCGGGCATTTTCTACAACAACCATGGTTCCGTCATCAAGGTACGCAACTCCCTGATTGTATTCCTTTCCCTCTTTAAGTATAAAAACCTTCATTGTCTCGCCTGGGAGCACAACAGGCTTCAATGAGCTGGCCAGTTCATTTATATTAAGCACAGATACCCCTTGAAGTTCTGCAACCTTGTTCAGATTAAAATCGTTTGTTATAACCTTTGCGTTCAAGAGCTTTGCTAAGGCAACAAGTTTTGCGTCAACCTCTTTTATCTTTGGAAAATCCTCATCAACTATCCTTACTGTTATGCGGGACATCTTCTGGATCTTGTGAAGGACATCAAGTCCCCGTCTTCCCCTTGCCCGTTTCATGGGGTCGGCAGCGTCTGCTATATGTTGTAATTCCTGAAGAATAAACTGGGGAAGTATGAAAACTCCTTCAAGGAATCCTGTCTCACAGACATCTGCAATACGTCCGTCTATTATTACGCTTGTATCGAGAATTTTGAGATTTTCTTCTTCTATGCCCTGCCCTCTGAAAAGCCTGAAGATACCCGCAATAGAAATTCCCTTACCCCTGTTCAGGCCAAGGAGAAGCCCTCCATAACCAAATACTGCCATCACCCAAAAGGATATGACTCCTATATCCTCACCGAGAATTGGCCTTAAAGGAAGCATAAGAAGGTATGCAAATAAAAGCCCGCAAGAAATACCTAAGAGCCCGCCGATAATTGCTCCGAAATCAATCTTCTTAAATATTATCTCTGTAGCTATTGCGATCAGACCTAAAAAGCTTCCTGTCAGGACACCATAAATACCATAATTATATTTAATACCAATAATGTATCCTGAAAATGCAAAGAGTAAAAGGACTGCGAGTCTGAGAATAAGAAACATTTTTTATCACCTCCCTTCCTGGCTAAAATAACAAGTTATCAGTAACGAAAATTCTTAAATTAATGCTGAAAAAAAGAAATGTCCGAATTTATCGCTCATCACTATTACTGTTAGCAGCCTTTAAGACGCCTTGAGGATAACATAAAACCTTTTGCCGCCCCTGTTAATAAAAAGAAGAACTGTATCCTTCTTTTTTAGGTTTGCGGCAATCCTGTTAAAGTCCCTCAGGTTACCCACCCCTTTTTTATCTATCTCTTTTATAATATCACCTTTTTTAATATCAGCTTCATCTGCTGGACTTCCTGGTTCTACTTTCACAACTACAACACCATTCTCGTCTTTACTGAACCCCAGCTGTCTGACAATTTCTTTTGTGAGGTCCATAACTGTAAGGCCTGTAAGTACCTCTGCCTTGGTATCATCAGGTAACTGGTCTGGCACAACCTCTGCAACATCTCTCGGCATCTCAACAATAACCACCTTGACTGTGTATTCCTTCCCTGACCGGAGTATCTTCATAGATATTTCAGCACCAATCTTACTCTGGGCAACCATATTTCGCAGACCACTTACCTCTTTTATCTCCTTGCCGTTAAACTCAAGAATTATATCGCCCCTTATAATTCCTGCCTTTGCAGCAGGGCTATCTTTTGCAACATCACTAACAAGGGCACCATTTGATTTTTTAAGTCCGAACTTCTGCGAAAGATCAGGCGTGAGTTCCTGAATAGTAACACCAATCCACCCCCTGGTAACCTTCCCCCTTTGAACAAGCTGGTCCATCACAAGCCGCACCATATTGCTGGGTACAGCAAAACCTATTCCCTGATATCCTCCTGTCCTGGAAAATATTGCTGTGTTTATCCCGATAAGCTCTCCCTTTATGTTTACAAGCGGCCCACCTGAATTTCCGGGATTTATAGCAGCATCCGTTTGAATAAAGTCCTCATAGTCGGCAATCCCAACATTGGCCCTTCCAACCGCACTTATTATCCCCATTGTGACAGTGTGGCTCAAACCGTAAGTATTACCTATTGCAAGGACAAATTCACCTACCTGTAATTTCTCCGAATCACCCCATGGAATTGTCGGAAGATTGTTTGCATTTATCCTTATTATAGCGACATCTGTTTTCGGGTCAGCACCCACAATCTTTCCTTTAAATATTCTCTTATCAAGCAAGGTTACCTTAATCTCATCCGCCTTTTCCACTACATGGTTATTCGTAATTATGTACCCATCCGTAGAAACAATAACGCCAGAGCCAAGGCCCTGTTCCTTCCATTTTTTTGGCATCCCAAAATTACGGAAAGGGCTGAAAAAATCAAAGAAAGGATCTTCAAAGGGGGTGCCCGTATCTCTTCTTACAACCTTTGTTGTGGATATGTTTACAACCGCAGGTGAAACAGCACTGACAATCTCCGAGAATGCCCTGCCTGTTTCCATTACCTGCCGGGGAACATTCGGCGTAACAGTATACGGCAGATAGCCGTGCTGCCCCGTAATCTTGCCGAGGACGTAGAATGTGAGTCCGCCTAAAAGGAACCCTGACAGTAAAATAACTATGCCGATAAATAGTTTCTTTTTCATAAATTTAATTATAATCAGCAAGTTAAGCTATTGTAAAGCGTTCCCTTGACCAAACACCCTTCATTGTGCTAATTTTCAAAGCATAATGACTAAATATTTGATCTATCTTTTGCCCAGAAGCAGATTTCGAGGAATTCTCAGTTTAAACGGTTTTTCAGGAGGGTTTTAATGTTAAAACGTTATCTTTTTGCACCTGGTCCAACACCTGTTCCTTCAGAGGTGCTGCTTGAAATGGCAATGCCGATAATCCACCACCGTTCACCGGATTTTATGCCGGTGCTTGAATCTGCAAAGAAGGATCTTCAGTGGTTATATCAGACAAAAAACGATGTCATTATTCTCTGCTCAACAGGTACAGGCGGAATGGTTGGGGCTGTGAATAATTTCTTCAACAATGGAGACAGGGTTCTTGTTATAAACGGTGGCAAATTTGGAGAGCGATGGACAGAGATATGCCAGGCGTATGGCTTACAAGTTGAGGAAATTATTGTTGAATGGGGTTACGCTGTTAAACCTGATATAGTGGAAAAGAGGCTTAAAAAGGGTAAGGATATAAAAGGTGTGTTTGTCCAGGCATCAGAGACCTCAACCGGAGTATACCATGATATAAAAGCCCTTGCATCTATTATTAAAAAATATGAAGATACATTATTTATAGTTGATGCTATCAGTGCGCTTGTTGCCCATGACCTTAGAACAGATGAATGGGGGATAGATATAATGGTGGCGGGTTCACAAAAAGGTGTGATGCTTCCACCTGGTCTTGCATTCGTCAGTGTGAGTGAAAAGGCATGGGCAAAAGCAGAAAAATCAAAATTGCCTAAATTTTATTTTAATTTTAAGAAAGAACGCGAAAACCTTGCTAAAAACCAGACGAACTTTACATCACCAGTTACTCTAATTATCGGGCTTAATGCAAGCCTGAAGATGCTTAAGGCTGAAGGACTGAAAAATGTATTTAAAAGGCATGAAAGGCTTGCAAATGTTACAAGAAGGGCTGTTCAGGCCCTCGGATTAGAGCTTTATTCAAAGGAGTCCCCTTCAAACTCTGTGACAGCTATTTTGGCGCCTCCTGGAATAGATGGACAAGCAGTGTATAAAAATCTTCGGGAGAAATATGGTATCATTGCAGGTGGGGGTCAGGGCAAGGCAAAGGGTAAAATATTTAGAATTGCCCATTTAGGATATTCAGATAGATTTGACGTCATAATAGCAATTGCAGGAATTGAGATGGTACTAAAGGGAATGGGGCACCCTGTAAAACTCGGCACAGGTGTGGCAGTTGCACAGGAACTATTAATTGATTAGGAAAGATAAGTGAAAGTTCTCGTCAGTGACAACATTTCACCGAAGTGTATAGAGATACTCAAGAAGTCAGGGCTTGAGGTTGATGTAAAAACAGGCATGAAACCTGAGGAACTAAAAGCCTGCATAGGTGATTACCACGGCCTGATAATAAGATCTGCAACAAAGGTTACATCAGAGATAATAAATGCTGCTAAAAACTTAAAGGTCATAGGACGTGCAGGCTCCGGACTTGATAATGTCGACAGGGCGGCAGCCACAAAAAAAGGCATTGTTTTAATGAATACGCCTGGCGGCAACACAATCACTACAGCAGAACACTCAATTGCCCTTATGGTTGCACTTGCAAGGCAGATACCACAGGCAACAATATCAATGAAGGCAGGCAAGTGGGAGAAGAAAAAATTCATGGGTGTCGAGCTTTTTAACAAGACACTCGGTATTATTGGAATAGGGAATATAGGCAGCCAGGTTGCAAAAAGGGCACAGGGTCTTGCAATGAACGTGATAGCATATGATCCATTTTTGAGTGAAGATAAAGCAAAGACTATGGGTGTTGAGAAGGTTGACATTAAAGAGCTATCCAGACGTTCTGACTTCATTACAATCCATACCCCATTAACACCAGAGACAAGGAATATGATAAATAAAGAGACTATTAAGATGATGAAGCCTGGGGTCAGGATAATCAATTGCGCAAGGGGCGGCATTATCAATGAAAAAGACCTCTACGAAGCCCTTGTAGGTGGTAAGATTGCCGGTGCTGCACTTGATGTATTCGAGAAGGAACCACCTGAGAATAATCCCCTATTAACACTTAATAATGTAATATCTACCCCTCATCTCGGCGCCTCAACAAAAGAGGCACAGGAAAATGTTGCTGTTGCAGTTGCTGAGCAGGTAGTAGATTATTTAATTCACGAGACCATAAGAAATGCTGTCAACTTCCCATCAATTCCATCAGATCAGGTGGCAAGACTTCAGCCTTTCATAAACTTAGCTGAGAAGCTTGGCGGATTCGCAGCTCAGATATTCGAAGGTGGTGTCACTGAGATAACGATTGAATACAGGGGAGAAGCATCTGAAATTAACACATCGCCTGTTACAATAGCTGCAATAAAGGGATTTCTTACACCCATTCTCGAGGAGACAGTAAATTTTGTGAATGCACTATTTATTGCAAGGGAACGCGGTATAGAGGTTAAAGAGACAAAGAGCACTGATGCAGGTGATTATCAGAGCATGGTTTTGATGAGGCTGAAGGCGAAAGATAAAGAAAGCCATCTTGCAGGTACACTCTTCAGCAAGAAAGACCCTCGCATTGTAGCCATTGATAACTTCAAGGTCGAGATTGTGCCGGATGGAGATCTCCTTTTTATATATAATAACGATAAACCTGGCGTTATAGGAAATATTGGAACTCTTCTCAGCAAAAACGATATTAACATCGCAAGGATGCATTTTGGAAGGGAGACCTCAGGGGGCAGGGCAATCTCGGTTGTCACCATAGATACTCCTGCCACACCCCAGATTATTGAGAAGATAAAGAGGCTCCCGAATATCCTTTCGGTCAAACAAATAACTCTCTAAGCGAGGTTTTAAAATGTCCAGTGTTATTATAGTAGGTTCACAGTGGGGAGATGAGGGGAAAGGAAAGATTGTTGACTTCCTTTCTGAAAAGGCAGATGCTGTTGCGAGATACCAGGGAGGCCACAATGCAGGTCATACCGTTGTAATCAATGATGAGAAATTCATACTCCATCTAATTCCTTCAGGAATACTCTATAAAGGCAAGATATGCCTTATAGGAAATGGTGTTGTCGTTGACCCTGCAGCGCTTATAGAGGAGATTAATGGACTCAGGAAAAGAGGAGTAGAGGTCGGTAAAAACCTGTTCTTAAGTAAAAATGCACATCTTATTATGCCGTATCATATGGCGATAGAAAAAGGGAAAGAGAGACTCAGAGGCATAAAGATGCTCGGTACAACAGGCCGGGGGATAGGTCCTGCTTATGCTGATAAGACAGCAAGAACAGGAATACGGGTTGCAGATCTCCTTCAACCTCAGGTATTCAGAGAAAACTTAAAGGCAAATCTTTTTGACATTAATTTCCTGCTCGAGAACCTTTACAAGGTTTCACCCTTCAATATCGAAGATATATATAACGAATATATGGGTTACGCTGAGAAACTTTCAGGATATATTGGTGATACGGACATTATAATAAACAAGATGATCTCTGAAAACAAAAATGTACTATTCGAGGGTGCACAGGGCACACTCCTCGATATAGACCACGGAACTTATCCTTATGTAACCTCTTCGAATCCAATTGCAGGAGGCGCATGCACAGGCCTCGGTGTGGGTCCAACAAAAATCTCAAAGGTTCTTGGGGTAGTAAAGGCTTACACAACAAGGGTCGGCAGCGGCCCTTTTCCTACAGAGATAACAGACTCTCTCGGCGATAAGCTCAGGGAAAGAGGAGGAGAATATGGCGCGACAACAGGCAGGCCGAGGAGATGCGGATGGCTGGACATGGTTATACTCAGACACTCTGCAAGGATTAACGGCCTTACAGGGATCGCATTAACAAAACTCGATATCCTTGATGCTATTGATGTGATAAAAATATGTACCTCATACAAATATAAAGGAAAAACCCTTGAAGAGTTCCCAAAAGAGATAAACATCCTTGAGGAGTGCGAACCTGTCTATGAAGAGGTAAACGGCTGGAGCACAAGCACTATCGGGATAAAAGATTTTAAAAGGCTGCCAAAAGCAGCAAAGGCTTATATAAAAAAGATTGAAAAGATGTTAGGAGTAAAGGTGCAAATAATCTCCACAGGCCAGAGGAGAGATGAACTCATCCAGCTTAAAGGACAATTTTAACGCAGCTGTTGCAAAAAGCTTTAATACCCTCTATCCTTCAAGATGCCCATTATGCGGGAGTGCACCTGATGTATTCAGTCATTCACCAATCTGTGCCTCCTGCTGGTCTAAGATAAAAAAATATACCGGCCCATCATGCAGGATATGTGCAATGCCATTTTCGTCAGAATATTCTAATATTTGCTGGCAATGTCTGAAAAAAGCGCCTCCGTTCTTGAGGGCTATAAACTATGGACTTTATGAAGGGATACTTGCAGAGGCGATTAATCAACTAAAATTTTATGGTGTAAAAAGACTCTCAAAACCCCTCGGCAGGCTGTTGCACAGCCTTGACCTGCCAGAGACAGATGGCATAGTATCAGTTCCTTTAAACACAAAAAGCCTGAGAGAAAGAGGCTTTAATCAGTCTCTTCTTATAGCAAGGGTTACATCTAAAAATATAAGAGTTCCTCTGTTAATGGATATACTCTTAAAGAAAAGAGAGACACCTCCGCAGATAGGTTTATCTGCAAAGGAGAGACTGTTAAACCTTAAGAACGCCTTCGAAGTGAAAGGAAATATAAAAGGCCTTCGACTTTTGCTTGTTGATGATGTAATGACAACAGGGGCAACTGTAACAGAGTGTTCAAAAGAGCTTATGAAAGCTGGCGCAAAAGAGGTGATTGTGCTCACCCTCGCAAGGTCAAGTATGATGTGAGTGGATGATTGGAATAAAGTTGATAGTGATTAAAAAAAGAAATTCTGTTAAAATATCCATCTTAGATATTCCAATAATTGACAAATAATGATTGATTTACATACACACAGTTTTTTCAGCGATGGGGAACTTATCCCTTCGGAGCTAATCAGAAGGGCTGAGGCGATTGGTTATAAGGCAATTGCTATCACAGACCATGTTGACTCCTCGAATATTGACCTGGTGATTCCAAGGATCGTAAGTGCACTCAAAAAACTCAAAGGGTTTATTTCTATAGAAGCCATTCCAGGCGCTGAGATTACACATGCTCCCCCTCAGCTAATCCTTGAGCTTGTGAAAGAGGCAAGGTATTTAGGTGCAAAGATAGTAATTGTTCATGGAGAGACTATAGTAGAACCTGTTACGCCGGGTACCAACAGGGCAGCGATTGAGGCCAATGCAGATATCCTTGCACACCCAGGTATTATATCTGAGGAAGACCTTCTCCTCGCAAAGGAAAAAGGTGTTACACTTGAGATAACCTCAAGGAAAGGACATTCTTTGTCAAATGGTTATGTTGCAAAAGAGGCAATGAGATTCGGTGTTCCACTATGTATAAACACAGATGCCCACAGCCCATCAGATTTAATAACAAAAGAGACTGCAATCAGTATCCTCCTTGCTTCTGGTATAGAAAAAAACCGTATTGATTCAATATTTGAGAATTCAAAAACCCTTGTAGAGAAGGCTCTCAGGAGGGATTGATGCCAAAGCTGATTAAAAAGAGAGTGCCAAAGAAGACCACATCTACAGAGGCAGATGTAAAAGATAAACTTATAAGTCTGAAGGATACAATAAAGGAACGGCAGACGACAGCAATAAAATATGGTGCGGGTGTCCTTGTCATATTCTTAGCTATAGCCAGCTTTCTACTCTATTCCTATACTTCGCAGAAAAAGGCAAGGATGTTTGAGTATGAGGCATATAAGATATATTACAACACTCAAATACAAGGTATAAATAAAGAAGACCAGTATAAGAAAGCTCTGGATACATTCAAAAAAGCTTATGATACAAGAAAATCCCCCATATCACTTTTCTATATTGCAGGCTGTTACTACGAGCTTGGTAAATACGACGATGCGATGAAGACGCTTAAAGATTTTACACAGAGATACTCAAATGAAGAAAGGTTTATCCCTCTTGTGTATCAGAAGATAGCGATGGCCTATATGAAGAAAGGTGATTCAAATGAGGCAATGAAAACACTCGATACCCTTTATAATCTTCACGGTGATATTTACAAGGATTTTGCACTTATGGAATATGGAAAGCTGCTTGAAAAAGAAGGGAAAGTAGATGAGGCAAAGAAAAAATATAAAGAACTTACTACAAGGTTCCCAAACTCGCCATTCATCGATGAGGCAAGGGCAAAACTATCTGAGAAGAAGGTAAGTTAAATCTTTCTATCCTTGGTCTTTAGTGCTTTCTTGTTTCGTTTGAAAGAAGCCTTCTTTATCGCTTTTCTCGTACCTGATTTTCTATCTTTGACAAGGGCTTTCTTTTTGTATTTTAAAGATACCTTTTTTATTGCTGGCCTGTCATCCCTGTCTAATACAAACTTTCCTTTTGGAGGAAGATAAATTTTTGTACCTGCCTTAAGGGGTATTATTTTTTCCAGGGAATTCAGATCAAGGACAACCTGCACTGGGACCCCGGTCTTTTTTGAAATTGTTTTAAAGGTATCCCCTTTTTTAACTTTATATATCTCTACTGTAAAACGCTTTTCTTCCGGTATATTAGAAAGATTCTTGAGAAAAATATCCTTCTTACCGTCGGGCACTCTCACGATATATTCAGAGACATCAGGAGGTGTGCACCATCTCCTGAGTTCGGGGTTCAATTCTTTTATGACTCCCTCAGTTGTTTCTGCACAGGCTGCTATAACCTCAAGGTCGAGAGGTGATTTTATCGCCACCCTGTCATAATTAAGTGGCGGGTAATACTCGATGTCTTCAAACCCAAAATTCTGCGGGCTATTTGCGATCATACTTGCTGCGATGAATTTAGGGACATAGTTCTTAGTTTCACTCCTGATCTGACTTGTTTTTAGCAGTGCCCAGTAATCATCTGTCTTTGTCCTGTTAAGTGCTTTAAGGATCTTACCCTCCCCTGCATTATATGCAGCCATCGCCAGATTCCATGAGCCAAACATCTCATAAAGGTCTTTAAGATAGTTTGCTGCAGCCACTGTAGATTTTTCCGGGTCTCTCCTCTCATCCTTCCACCAGTTGATCTCAAGGCCGTATCTCTTTGCAGTAGATGCAATAAACTGCCAGTATCCTACTGCCCGCGCAGGTGAGTAGGCATAAGGGTTGAACCCGCTTTCAATTAAGGCCAGGAAAACTATTTCTTCAGGGACATCTTTTTGTTTAAGTATTTCTTTCATCAGATCGATGTACTTACCTGATCTGCTGAGCCAGAATGAGAACTTCTCTCTTATTTTTTCGGTAAAAAGAGTGACATTTTTCTTGACAGCCTCTACAGCGAGTTCATTTTGACTATAATCCAATACCGTCTTGGGACCGTTATTTATCGCTTCTTCGGGCAAGGCAGATACCACCAGTTGTTCATTTCTTATGTCTTGGTTGACATCTAATGCATAAACGGGTAGTACAAAAAGCAAAATAACAAATTGGAGAATAAAAAGCCTTAACCTAAGCATACAGGTAATTTTTAGCCTAAAATCGAATACTTTGTCAAGGGAAAAGTATATTTGGGCAAACAAAATTATGGTGGGCAGTCGCAGAATCGAACTGCGGACACGAGGCTTTTCAGGCCTCTGCTCTACCGACTGAGCTAACTGCCCACGGTTTTAACTTTACACTTTTAACTTTTACACTGTCAAGCCTACAAATTTCATGATATTTCCTTTAAAATTGTCATAGACATGCGATTTGGCACTATTTATGGGTTATGAAGTAAAATAATTATCTGATGAATTAACTGAGTAAACATTGTAAACTAAGCAAACATATAAATCCAAGCACCTTGACCGCAGGGTATTCCCCGACACTTCTCGGAAGTACGGGGTATTCTCAAGGTGCTGGATAAACATAATGAGCATAAAAATTCCAAATAATTTTAAAAATTATGTTCTCGCATCAATCTCTGGTCTCCTTCTTGTATTATGCTTTCCAACTATAGACCTTTTCGGTCTTGCATGGATAGCACTCGTTCCCTTTCTTTTGTCACTATACGACAGAAAACCAGGGCAGGCATTTAAGGGCGGCCTGTTTTTCGGTATCCCTTATTTTTTTGGAACCCTGTACTGGATATATTACTCAATAAATCATTATGGTGGTGTTCCTTTGGTCGCAAGCATCGCTATTGTTAGTTTACTCTGTTTCTATCTCAGTCTATATACAGGTTTCTTCGCACTTTTGTTCTCGATAACCATCAAGACCACAAAACTTCCGGCTCTTTTTATTGCGCCGGTATTCTGGGTAGTGCTTGAGTTCCTGCGATCTTATTTATTTACCGGCTTTCCCTGGTCGAGCATAGGATACAGTCAGTATAAATTTCTTACAGTTATCCAGATTGCTGATATAACAGGTATTTACGGAGTATCTTTTCTTATAGTAGCCGTTAATGGTGCGATAGCAGATATATTTCTTATAAAAAAGCGTATTAGGGATATGCCGCTTTTCCCATTGTCACAGATAGTAATTGGATTCTCTCTTGTCTTGTTGTTTATCATCTCAACCTTTATATATGGGCACTGGAGGCTCGGAGAGGAAAGATGCGGGAAACAGTTAAGTGTAAGTATTATTCAGGGAAACATCGAACAGGACAAAAAGTGGGAGCCTGCTTATCAAGGTGCTGTTATAGAGACTTATAAGGACCTCTCGCTCAAGGCTGCTTCCTCCTCCCCATTAATAATTATCTGGCCGGAGACAGCAGCGCCATTTTTCTTTAAAACAGACGTTGAATATACAAAAAACCTCGTTGATTTTCAAAAACAGCTTAACTCTTATCTTCTTTTCGGAAGCGTACTTATCAAGAGTAAAACGGATGAGAGATATGTTCTTTCAAATAGTGCTGTTCTGCTTGATAAGGCTGGAAAGATAACTTACATTTATGATAAAATACATTTAGTCCCTTTTGGTGAATATGTCCCTCTACAAAAAGTCCTCTTTTTCGTGGATAAACTTGTTGTGGGTATTGGGGATTATACCCGTGGTGATCATTATTATAGGGCAGAGACTCCATTGGGAGATTTTGCTACCTTGATATGCTATGAAATCATTTTTCCTGGACTTGTAAGAAAATTTTACTCAAACGGGGGAGATTTTATTGTAAATATTACTAATGATGCATGGTTTGGAAGGACAACAGGACCCTATCAACATTTCAGCATGGCAGTTTTTCGCGCGGTAGAAAACAGAAAGCCTGTAATAAGGGCGGCAAATACAGGTATCTCTGGTTTTATCGACAGCAATGGCAGGATAATTTCAAAAACCGATCTTTTTCAGCAGGAAATACTAACAGGGGATATAAAGACCGATTCCACAAGGAGTTTTTATGTAAGGTACGGTGATCTTTTTTCTTACATATGGATTGTTTTTTCTATAATATTAATAACCAACCTACTTGGCAAGGCCAGAAGAGGTTAAGGAGGTAGTATGCTTTTACAGAATGAGCTAAAAGAAGAGCTATTAAATCTCAGGGGTAAGATAGAGTCCTTAAGAGGTTATCTTTGATTTACCGGGGTTAAAAGAGGAAATTGAAAGGATTAAGAAAGACTTAACCGCTGATAAAATGTGGTCATCTCCCCTCGTCACCCGGGAACTCTTAAAAAGAAAGTCAAAGCTTGAGAATATAATATTAAATTTTGAGTCACTGTTTAATAAACTCTCTTATATAGAAGAATCAATAGACATACTCGAAGAAGAAAGTGGAAACCTCTTTTTTAATGACCTACAGAAAGATATTAAAGATTTAAAAGAAGAGTTAGAATCACTGGAGATCCAGAATCTTCTTTCCGGAAAAATGGATAAAAATAATGCTATCCTTACTCTACATCCGGGTGCAGGAGGTACAGAAAGCCAGGACTGGGCGCAGATGCTTATGCGAATGTATCTTAGGTGGGCCGAAAGGCATAAATTTAGTACTCAGATTATTGAATTGCAAATAGGTGATGAGGCCGGTATAAAAAGTGCAACTATTACAGTAACAGGTCCATATGCATACGGTTACATGAAGGCTGAGGCAGGAGTACATAGGCTTGTCAGAATCTCACCTTATGATGCAAACAAGAGAAGGCATACTTCTTTTGTAGCTGTCCTGATTTATCCAGAGGTTGAAGACGACATTGATATTGAAATAAAAGAAGATGATATAAAGATGGAGACATTCAGGGCCTCTGGTGCAGGAGGACAGCATGTAAATAAGACCTCATCTGCTGTAAGGCTTACTCATATTCCGACTGGTATTATTGTAAGCTGTCAGAACGAGCGCTCTCAGCATAAAAATAAAGCCATTGCTATGAAGATACTTAAGGCCCGTCTTTATGATCTGAGGCTGAGGGAGCAGAAAAAGAAGATAGAGGGTTTTGTCGGAAATAAAAAAGGGATTGCTTGGGGAAATCAAATAAGGTCTTATATCCTGCAACCTTATAGAATTGTAAAAGACCACAGAACAGGTGTTGAAATAGGCAATGTTGATGCTGTGCTCGATGGAGATATAGATGACTTTATAAAGGCCTATCTGAAAAAAAAGTAAGGATATTTTTTTGGATTTCTACTGCTATAATAATATCTGAAATAATAAAGTAACAATAAAATAGTAGTTATAGTAGAAAGTGTTTGTAAGTTAAGAAGTAGGATTTAAATAATATAGAACAACGTTTTTGATGTTGATAAAAAATAGAATAAAGAAGTTTAGTTTTTAACTTTTTTTATGGTTGGTGCTTTTAGCATTATTCCAAACAAAATGATAACAGTTTTTCTTGTCTTACCTGTTAATATTTGGATATAATGTTACATCTCCCAGATAGTTATTAACATATGTTAGTAAATTGTTAGTGATTTTTTAATGACTCGTAGAGGTAAGGTTATATGACCCTGGAAGATATATGGAATAACAGTCTTTTAAAGATTGAAGAAAAGATTGGTAACAGTATACTTGAGCTATGGTTTAAACCAATCAAACTTTCTCAGGTGAAGGAACAACAGGCAACTATAGACATTCCCAACCGGTTCTTTAAGGATTGGATAGAGGATAACTATCCAGACATAATAGCCGAGTCAATAGAAGGTATTTTAGGGTACCCGGTAACAGTGCGTTATAAATTAGTAGAGAAAATAGACCCTGTTGTCAAGAAGATGGATATGCGGTTAGAAAGCCGGAGGCAAAAACTTGCAAGCAGGGGGATATATCTTAATCCGAAATATATATTCGAAAACTTTGTAATCGGGTCGAGTAACCAGTTTGCCCAAGCAGCAGCAAAGGCAGTTGCCGAAGCACCAGGCAGGACATACAATCCCTTTTTTGTCTATGGCGGGGTAGGTCTCGGCAAGACACATCTTATAAATGCTATTGGGAATGCTGTAATTGATAAAAGTCCTGACATTACAGTTATTTTCGTTACTGCGGAACAATTTACGAATGAGGTAGTATCAGCTATAAGACACATGAAGATGAGCGAACTAAAAGAAAAATATAGGAATGTCGATCTCTTACTCCTTGACGATATACATTTTATCGCAAATAAAACACAAACGCAGGAGGAATTTTTTCATACATTTAATGCACTTTACGAAAAGCAAAAACAGATAGTGATTTCAAGCGACAGACCTCCGAAAGAGATTGGTGCTATTACAGACAGGCTCAGATCAAGATTCAGTATGGGACTTATCGCTGATATTCAGCCTCCTGAGTTAGAGACAAGGATGGCGATAATACTTAAAAAGGCTGAGATGGAAAAAATAAATGTATCTGAGGAAGTTGCTTATTATCTGGCATCAAAAGTAAAATCGAATATCCGGGAATTAGAGGGCTGTCTTATTCGTTTGGGTGCTCAGGCATCTTTAACAGGAAGGCCTATAGATAATGAAATGGCAAAGAATATCCTGCGAGATCTCATTGAAGAAGATGAGAAACCCGTAACAACAGACCTTATACAGAAGGTAGTCTGTGAACATTTTGCCCTTAAATTAGCTGATATAAAGGCAAAAAAAAGAACAAAGGAAATTGCCCTACCACGGCAGATAGCGATGTACTTAAGCAAGCAAATGACAAGTATGTCTCTTAATGATATAGGAAAAAACTTCGGCGGTAAAAACCATGCAACTGTTATATATTCTTGTAAACAGGTTGAAGATAAAAGGGGAAAGGATGAAGCATTTAACAGGATGATTGAAAACCTTTTACGGAAAATAAAAGTGTAAGGTTATCCGTAGAAAGCAATCTACGACTCGTAGAGGAGGGATTATGAAATTAAGTGTATCAAAGGATGAGATGCAGGAGAAGCTGTCGAATATTCAGAATATAGCTGAGAAGAGGAACACAATGCCCATATTGAGCCATTTTCTTCTTGATGCAGGCAAAAAAGGTTCATATATAGTTGCTACTGACATCGAGACTGCGCTAAAAGAGCCGCTCGATGTAGAGGTTGAGGAGGAAGGGAAGCTCTGCATACCAGCAAGAAAGCTTTTAGAGATAGTCAGGGAAATGGAAGGGGATTTATCATTTGAATCAGTTGATGAGCAATGGCTCAAGGTCAGAGCCGGTTCAAGTGACTTTAGGCTCGCATGTCTTCCACCGAGTGAATTTCCAGCCTGGCCGGCGCTGGGGGATGCTGAAGAGATAACCATTGATGCCCCGATACTAATGGAGATGATAGAAAAGACAATCTATTCTGCCGGGGAGAGTGATACCAGATATACACTTAATGGCCTTCTGTTTCATGTAAAGCCACAGGATAAATCATTTACCATTGTGGGTACAGACGGACACAGGCTCGCATTAATAATCAGACGGATGGACGAATTGGATCGACTAAAAGAAGAGAAAAAGATAATAGTCCCTCGTAAGGCGGTCTCTGAACTGAGGCGATTCCTCCCCACTTCATCCGCCTCAGGCGGCGAGGAAAAAGAAATGGAGAGGGTTAAAATCTTAATAGGGGAAAAGCACCTGCTTTTTAGTGTGGGCTCTTTCACCTCAGGTGGATCATCCGCTCAGCCTAAGGCGGACGGAGGAGTACAGTTTTTAACGAGGCTTATAGAGGGGACATACCCTAATTATGAGAACGTTATCCCACTGGCAAACGAAAAGAAGATGCTTATAGAAAGGAATACCTTTGCTAAAGTTTTACGCAGGGTGTCGGTAATGTCCAGGGAAAGGGCCAGTGCTGTCAGGTTTGATATTGGAGAAGAAAAGCTTGTTGTCTCATCTTCGAACCCTGACATTGGCGAGGCAAGAGAAGAGATTGCAGTAGAATATAAAAATGACAAACTTTCACTTGGGTTTAATGCAAGGTATGTGATAGATGTCCTTAGCGCAATGATGACAGAGAAGGTTACCCTTGAGCTTCAGGACCCATTAAGTCCTGTCCTTTTAAAGGAGGATGGAGACGAGAATTATAAGTGCGTGGTCATGCCGATGAGAATATAGGAGAGAAATGGAAGAAAAGAGAAACGAGGATGAGTCATATACCGCTGAGGATATAAAGATACTCAAGGGCCTGACCGCTGTAAGGAAAAGACCTGCAATGTTCATAGGCTCTACAGGGATTGAAGGTCTGCACCACCTTGTTTATGAGGTAGTTGATAACAGTGTTGATGAGTCACTGGCGGGCTTCTGCAAGAACATAGATGTGATTATTCATCATGATGGAAGTTGTACCGTAATAGACGATGGAAGAGGGATACCGACAGGCCCTCACCCTGGAGACCCTGAAGGACGTTCTGCTACAGAGATTGCGCTTACTGAGTTGCATGCAGGTGGGAAATTCGAATCAAAGGCATACAGGATATCAGGCGGATTGCATGGGGTTGGTGTATCTGTAGTGAATGCCCTTTCGGAGTGGCTTGACGTAGAGGTAAAGCAGAATGGAAGTGTCTACCAACAGCATTATGAAAGGGGCAATCCAACAGGTCCCCTCACCATTGTTGGGAAGACAAGGGGGAGAGGCACAAAGGTTATATTTAAGCCTGACCCTGAGATATTTGAAATCTTAGATTTCAGCTATGATATCTTATCTCAGAGGCTGAGAGAGCTTGCATTTCTTAACAGGGGACTCAAAATAACCCTTTTAGATGAAAGAACAGAAAAAAGTCAGGTATTCCAGTACAGTGGCGGGATATTATCTTTTGTTGAACATCTTAATAAAAACAAGACTACCATCCATCCCAAACCTGTTTATATAACCGGAGAAAAAGAGGATGTTATAGTTGAGATTGCCCTTCAGTATAATGACGGTTATACCGAGACTATTTACACCTTTGCCAATAATATAAATACAAAGGAAGGCGGGACTCATCTTATCGGTTTTAAATCAGCGCTTACGAGAACTGTAAACAGCTATGCGATTTCATCAGGACTTCTAAAGAATGGCAAGGAATCGCTTTCAGGCGAGGACATCAGAGAGGGATTAACCGCTGTTATAAATGTCAAGCTTCTATCTCCTCAGTTTGAGGGACAGACAAAGATGAAGCTCGGCAACAGCGAGGTAAAAGGCATGGTAGAATCCATAGTTAATGATAACCTCGGCACATATTTTGAAGAAAACCCATCGGTAGTAAGAAAGATTGTTGAAAAGGCTCTCCAGGCAGCAAGGGCGAGAGATGCTGCAAGAAAGGCGAGGGAACTTACAAGAAGGAAAGGAGCGTTTGAAGATACAGGCCTACCTGGGAAACTTGCAGACTGTTCTGAGAAAGACCCTGCCTTAAGCGAACTATTCATTGTCGAAGGAGATTCCGCAGGAGGTTCGGCGAAACAGGGCCGGAACAGACGTATTCAGGCTATACTTCCTCTTAGGGGTAAGATATTGAATGTTGAGAAGGCAAGGTTTGACAAGATGCTCAGTTCAGAAGAGATAAGGGTGCTCATAACAGCGTTAGGTACAGGCATTGGACCTGATGATTTTGATGTATCAAAGATAAGGTATCACAAGATTATACTCATGACCGATGCCGATGTTGACGGCGCACATATAAGGACATTGCTGCTCACCTTTTTTAACAGGCAGATGCCTCATGTGATAGAAAAGGGCTATCTTTACATTGCCCAACCGCCGCTTTTTAAAGTAAAGAAAGGAAAGACAGAGAAATATATACAGAACGAAACAGAAATGCAGAACATGCTCTTTGAGCTCGCATCAGATGACCTCGAGATTCCAATAAAAGGGCAGGCTGTCAGAGGAAAGGCGCTTATTCCACATCTTAAGAGGCTATATAGATTTGAGCGGGTAATACAATGGTTCGAGAGAAGAAGAAATGATCCTGAGCTTCTGTTGTTCATACTTTCATCAGGGATAAATAAAGATACCTTGAAAGACAGGAAAAAGGTTGAAGAAATACTGAGAAGGATAAAAGAAAAAGACCAGAATATAAATGTTGGTGAGATTCAGCTTGATGAGGAGCATCAGACTTATGGGGTTGAGATCAGGAAGCATAACTATAAACTCAACCTGGACACCAAATTCCTTACTTCTCCTGAATTCAGGGAACTCGAAAACCTTTTCAGCATTGTGAGAGATATCGGGAATCTACCTTACAAAGTGCAGACAAAAGAAGGATCAAAAGAGATAGTAACAAGCAGAGGACTTCTTGAACTTATACTTACAACAGCTAAAAAGGGACTTACTATCCAGCGGTACAAAGGCCTTGGAGAGATGAATCCCCAGCAGCTCTGGGAGACTACAATGGACCCTGACAGAAGAACACTCCTTCAGGTTACAGTACAGGATTCCGTCCAGTCAGATGAAATATTCACGATACTTATGGGGGATCAGGTTAAACCAAGGAAGGAATTTATTACCACACATGCGCTTGAGGCAAGAAATATCGACATATAAGCGTTACCTTAATTTAAAATTTAAAATGAAAAATTTATATAACATAGTTATAGAAAGTACAATAAAAGTAATCCCCCCTAACCCCCCTTTAGCAAAGGGGGGGAGGGGGGATTTTCAGATAAAAAATTCAAAAATAAGAAATTCCATAATTTTACATTTTACATTTTTAATTTTTATTTATCTTATTGGAGTCTTACTCCTGCTATCATGCGGCAAGAAAGAGGTCAGGCCGGTTTCGCCGGAATCGAAGATAGCACAAGAGGCATTTGGACTTGCGGAGACTATTAGAAATGCCTATATAAAGAATGACCGTGAAACCCTCGAGAGGAGTTCTACAAAAGATGGCTATAGGGAACTTATCGGTGTCATTAAAAGTTTTGACAGCGCTGAACTCACATTTACTCCAACATGGGTTGAGATAGAGGATTCAGTAGTTTCCGTCAATGTATCATGGAAGGGCACCTGGATAGCCGGAGGCAAAAGAACAGAAGACAGGGGTCTGGCAGTCTTTGTATTTGAAGGAAGACCTTTAAAACTTTCTCAGGTACTGAGGGCAAATCCGTTCCGACAGCCTGAATAAGAAAATGAAAAAAAAGTAATGCCTTCTCCGCCTATGGTGCTCCTTTGAGCTTACCCTTTGCTCAAGTAAGTCTCGTTCCAACCCCTGAAAAGATAGTTTAATCCTTGAAAAATTGTCAAGAATCCTGATACTTTACTGTATGCCTGAAAAGACTGGATTATTTCTCTGGAACAACCAGAACCTTTTCTCAAACAACTACCTTGAACACCACCTGCCTACAACTTCCCTGTGGAATGAACAGAAGGAAAAGATCGGCAAGGTCTTTGAAGCCGTCACGAAATCTTACGGCACGATTAAAGATTTGAATCTTGGGCCAGGGCAAGAGGCCGACCTTGAAGATAAATTTATCAGACCTGTGCTCACTGAACTCGGCTATGCGTATAATGTCCAGCCTCTAACACGCAGGGGTTTTAAGAAGAAAAGACCTGATTATGCATTGTTCAAAGATTCAAGCGCCTTGAAAACAGCAAGCAAGGATAAAACCGAGCCCAAAAAATTCTTTTCTCAGGCATTGACAATTCTTGAAGCCAAATACTGGGGAAGACGTCTTAATGATTCCGACAAAACAGACATTCTTGACAGCCGTGACCCAACAGCCCAGACCGTTAAATATCTCGAAGACGTGCATCTGCATACAGACGGCAAGATAAACTGGGCAATCCTTACGAATGGAAAGCACTGGAGGCTTTTCTATTACAAGGCAGCGTCACGCTCAGGGAATTTCTTTGAAATAGACCTCGAAGAAATACTCATTAGAGGTGATTTTGAAAAGTTTCTCTATTTCTATCTCTTTTTCTCAAGAGATGCATTTATACCTGATCCTGTCACCGGAGCGACATGGCTTGATCAACATCTAAAAGGAACAGAAGATTATGCTGCAAGAGTAAGCACAAAATTAAAAGAGTTAATTTTTGACGAGGTTTTTGAAGGACTTGCTGAGGGTTTTGTTCATTACAGAAGATATGCTCTTTCAGTGAAAAAAGAAACTGATGAGAGCAGAAAGGAAATCTTTAAAGGATGTCTTACCTTGCTTTACCGCCTGCTTTTTCTTCTTTATGCTGAAAGCAGAAATCTCCTGCCTGTAGGGGAAGAAGGATATAACAAAGTCAGCCTCTTAAAACTTAAACGGGATATCCATCAAGAATTGGCAACGACAGAGCTTGCTAAAATAAGCAAGCAGTCTTATGCATACTGGGCAAAACTCGAGAGCCTCTGTAATATCATTGCAAATGGTGATTCAGCGCTGAATGTGCCTGTCTACAATGGCGGTTTATTTGAAACTCAGAAGAATAGTTTTCTATCCACAAATAAAATGCCAGATCCCTTCATTGCAAAGGCAATAGAGATTCTTACAACTGACCATGAGGGCGAATATGCACCATCTACGGCTCCTTTCATAGATTATTCTTCTCTTAATGTTAGACATCTTGGAGATATATACGAGGGACTGCTTGAATTTCATGTCCAGATTGCAGAAGAAGAGATGGCTGAGGTCAGAGAGAAGGGTAAATCATTCTGGAAGAAGGCATCCGAGATTAAAAAAGAAGATAAGGTTATCAGCAGGAAACAGACTGATGCGGTTTATATCGAGAACTCAAAACATGAAAGGAAGGCCACAGGTTCTTATTACACACCTCATTATATTGTTGAATATATCGTGAGAAACACAGTCGGCCCTATGATTGATGAAAAGCTGGAAGCTGCCAAAAGTCTGCTTGCTGAGTTTGAAAATACCACCAAAGCATTGCAAAAGCAAAAATCAACAAGCGGCATTCAGGGCTATAGGGCAAAAATGCTGGAATTGGGAAATAAGGTATTCAATACGATTTTCGATATCAAAGTCCTTGACCCTGCAATGGGGAGCGGTCATTTTCTTGTCCATACAGTTGATTTTATTTCTGACAGGATAGTGTCTTTTCTTGCCGATTATCCCGAAAATCCGGTTATAAAAAAGATTGAAGAATTAAGAGCAGAAATCCTTAAAGAAATTAAAAGGCAGGGTGTGAGTATTGATAATAGTAAGCTTACCGAAGTAAATATCATAAAGCGCATGGTCATGAAACGCTGCATCTACGGTGTTGACCTCAATGACATGGCTGTTGAACTTGCAAAGCTTTCTCTGTGGCTTGACTCCTTTACCCTCGGAGCACCGCTCTCTTTCCTTGACCATCATCTGAAGTGCGGGAATAGTTTGATAGGAGTATTTGATATCTCGGATGTCATTATCCCCGGCTCGGATGCCTATGCAAAGGTTCAGCGCGCACTTTCCTTTCTACTTCAGGTATCTGAATTAACAGATGCGACCATTACAGAGGCTAAAAAGAGCTATGCCCTCTACAACCATGTGCAGGAAGAGGTTGACCCTATCAGAAGAAGATTTGATGTTGCAACTGCAAAGTATTTTACAGAGTTAGGCAAAAATGTCGGATATTTGGAACAACTTGCATACACTATGGCTCTTGATAAAGAGGCTTTTCCTGAAAATGTGGAAAGATGTAAAAGGGCTTTAAGCATTGCAAAAGAAAAAAAGTTTTTTCACTGGAAACTTGAATTTCCGGAGGTTTTCTACACTGAAAGAGGAGAGAAGGAAAATTCTGGGTTTAACTGTGTGATAGGGAATCCGCCGTATGAAACAACACGATTGGAAAGTATGGGAAGTGAAACAAAAAAATATTTAGGCTTATATCCAGTAGCAGAAGATAAATATGATTATTACTGGTTTTTTATAAACAAAGGGAATGAATTAATAAAAAAGCACGGGTATTTTTCATCTGCAGACAGATAAAGTTGGGAAATAAAGATAGCGCCTCTGTTGCTGATAAAAATCCTTGGTAGTTATGCAACTTGAAGCCTCTTTTCCATTAATTTAAGCACATCCTTAAACATACGCGATGCCTGAAAAAGTTCTACACCTATAAGATTTCCATTGCCATCAAGCTCCATGTTAACTCCAGGAGAAAGTTCTACAACCTCTGCTTCTTCTCCCTCTTTTGCGAGATAGAGAATATCTTCTTCATCATCATAAAAGACCTTAAAATCATCCATTAAAGCCTCCTCCACCTGCTTGTTTTTACTCTATTATCTTTCTGTCCCTCTTTTAAAGGATGTATTGTCAGAAGTCTAACATCTACTTCTTCATGCTTATATGCTACCATGACATCCCGCTCCTTGTCATATATTACAACTTTAGCCACTGCTATTGAATGCCCTGTTAAAGTATCCATGAATCTTTCCTCTGCCTTTTCAAAGATTTGTTGAGGCAGATCATAGTCGATCTTCCTTAAGATAAGTCTCGTTTTAAGATGTTTTGAATATTTTATTTGCATTCTAAATCATGCCTTTTCTTACAACTTTTTATTAAAAACCTTATCCAGAATGCCCGGCGTCAGGGCATAAAGTTTTGCTGCGCGCTGAAATCTTAAATGGAATCGATCTTATTTGCAATATGCTTCCCAATTTTCTTCAAAAGTACAAGGGTAGATGCCTTCTTTATCCCACAATCTAATTTCGACATGCGTTGTATGGCAACTAAGGTCTTCCATCAATTTGCTACCTGTATCAGGGTCACAGAAAACAACTTATTTATCATTGTTTGTAGTCACCCATACTTTGGATGCTTGGGGACCTTTTTCTCCTATTTCTTTTACGAATTTCACGTGTAATCCAGGCGAAGGCTCTATTCCCATGCGGTTTTTAACTTTGCTGATATGAAAGAAAACATTTTCCCCATCATTGTTATCTTTAATAAAACCAAAGCCTCTTTCAGAATTATACTTAGTGACGACACCATAGGAAATAGTTGTAACAGACGTGTCAGGGTTTTCAAAAATAATACGTTCCCCTTTGGATATTTCTTTTAGTTCCTCAATCTTAGCAAGAATTTTATTGAAATCCTTTCCTTTTTCCTTTTTATATAACTGATTGGCTTTATCAAGGTTTTCAATTGCCTGATCACGATCTCCCAGTTGAGCGAGTGCCAAGCCTAAATCTCTAAGGTGATACCATTTTTCTGGTTCTCGTTGAGCCGCTACGTAAAGATGGTATGCGCCCTCTTTTAGCTCTCCTTTATTAATCAGGCATTCAGCTATTCCATGTAATATATAAGGCGTCCTTTTATAGTGAGGGATTGCTTCATAAACTTTTAGCGCTTGATCTGGATCACCCTTTTTGAGATAGGCTTGGGCAATTTTGTGAGGGATATATTCTTTTTTCGGAGCCAGTGATTCTGCTTTTTGTAAATACTGAATAGCTTCATCAGGGTTACCTGCTTTTAAGAGAAAGTCCCCAAGACGATACCATGTCTCAGCATTTTGGAGGTCTGCGTTAATACTTTCTTTAAATAGATACTCTGCTTCATCCATATCGGCTTTGATTCTGTTTTCAACAGGACATATAAGTTTTGCTGCCATCGTGCAGAGTTTTGAATAAATTACTGCAAATTCCTTCTGACGATCAGGCGTCATAGTTTTGTATATTTGAATGCCATCTCGACAAGTTTTAAGAGCCTTTTCAACTGACCCAACTTCTTTATAAAGCCTTGCTAATTCAGAAAAAACTTTAAGCCATCTTGGATATATTCCCAGACATTTTTCATAAGCTTCAATTGCGGATTTAAAATCCTCTTTACCTCGAAACTGGTATGCAAGGCAATAAGGCCATATTGCTTCAAGAGGCTGTTTTTGAGACAAGTCTTGATAGATACCTATAGCTTTATCGTAATCTTTATTCCGTGAGTAACTATGGCCAATTATCTTTAATCCCTCGATGGAAAGCTTACCTGCTTGATGGTATGGACTCAAGAGGGAAATTATTTCTCGCCACCTTTCACTGTCCTTCAAATCTTCTGCTTTTTCGAGTAATTTTTTTTCGTCTATCTGGTTAATAGCAACGTCTTGTTCCATATTTAAGCTTTTTCTAAAACTTTTTGTGTTGTTTTATGATGAAGCTTGGCGACTTTTTTAAGTTCACCAATACCTTTTCTCTCAACAATTAACCGGGCAGGTTGAACAACCATATCAGATGCTCCTTTTGGTAAAACGATGCCATATTCTTGACTCAACATTTCCATACGAGACAAAAACCGATCACGAGCTAAGATAGAAGCTGCTGCTACTGCAATGTAACGTTCACCTTTTGGGATTTGGACGAGTTCTAATCCTTTACCTTTTTCCATAAGCTTGGAAAGTATAAACTTTTCATCACCAAACTGATCAGCAACAGCATGAGAACATGGCTGTCTTCCGAGAAGGCTTTCAATAGCCCGAGCATGACCCCAGGCAAGAAGATGATTAAGATTTTTACCCTCTTTTTTAAACTGGTCATATAATTCATTGTATCGTTCAGGTGGTATTTCGATTTCTTCAAATTTCCCATTACATATCTCTCGAATTTTTGTTGCCAACTCCCGGCAGCGTTTATCAGAAAGGAGTTTAGAATCTTTAATCCCTATGACTTCAAGCTTTGCTTTAGTGGATTCATCTAACCAAATGCCGGCAATAACCATAGGACCAAAATAATCTCCTTTTCCTGACTCATCTGTGCCGATATGAGGGAACGGGATATTAGCTTCGGGTGTTTTTAAAAGCCCTTTTTTTACAGACGTGTCTTCCTTAGTTTCATATTTTAAGTAATCTCCAGTAGATATCTGTGCCTTTGGATTCTTTAAATTATATAAAGGGATAATAATATCGAGAATTTTTTTATATAAATTTCCGGCATTACCTTGAAGTAGTAATTTCCCAGTTGTATATTGCTTTATGACAAGATTTTCCTTGCCGTCTTCAAAACGATAAGAATATTCACAGTGCTGCTCTTGCCGGCTTTCTGGTTTTAAGCTATCTAATCGTTCTCTTATCTGTGTTCTAAGTTCAGCGTCTTTGATTAAAAAAGTTACATTAACTTTCTGGATAGGAATTTTTGATTGATCGAGAACTGACCACTCATTTAATAATTCTTGGAAATCAGATTTTTCATGTTTTTTTGGGGAATGGGCTCCAGTATTATAGATATTAATCTTAAGCTCCGGTGGATGAAGAGGAGATATAGTAAATTGCAAGCCATCTTGAATGGATTGGGGCTGTGATAAGTCCCAGCCTTTATCCTGACAATGCGCTTGTAAAAGGTTAATTTTTCTTATTTGGAGTGTGTCGCCAGGGATAGGTTCAAGAGTAGTCTGTAATTTCAGTAATACATCTGTAATATCACTAACATAGACAATCTGCAATTTTTTAGCATAATCAGCGCTAACTTCTGTCTGATTCTGTTTGGGGACAAAAATACGCCGGCATCCGTTCTGTAAAGCGGCATCGAGTTTAGGGCGAATCCCTTTAATAGATGCAATCTTGTACCGATTGCCATCGAGGTTTATATCACCTGTAAAAGTTGTATAAGGGTCAACTGGCTGATTTGTTGCAGCAGCATACATTGCAATAGCAGCTGCCAAAGCTATAGAATCTCCGCTGTAGTTTGCCTCAGTAATATCTAAAGAATATACTACATCATCTGTGCTACTGAGAAAACCATTGCTGAGTAGTGAATGCCTGGCCCTATCTATTGCTGTTTTAAAATCGTCACTACCAGATACAAGGCAATTTACTTCACCCCTTCCATGTTGAAGGCGAATTGATAATGGAACGAGAATACCTACATTGCTTTGGGCATTAACCATAAGTGCATTTACCCTTCCTGGGGCTTCTTGTGTTTTCATAGAGGTGATAACCTGTCTCAAATCTTCTTCTACCTTTCCGAAATTGACGCCTATATCCTGTATAAGATGTTCAATAAAAGCTTCAATCTTTTCAGAGGCAGGAAACTTAGTCACTCTAATGTCCTGGAAATGGTTGGAAGCCTGAAGTTTCAAAGAAGCTGATTCATCAATTTTGGTAAATGTAGATAGCCTCTTGCAAACTTCCTCTATAGGAAATTCTTTGCTAATTATGGAGAAAAAAAGTTCATTCGCTTTTTGAACAAAAGTCTTACGCTCTGAAAGTTTTGCGAGACAATCTCCATATACTGTTTGTTTAGGCGATTTCACTTTGAAAAATTCCAGTAATTGATTAAGTGCTCCTTCATCCCATATATGAAGATAATAATCATCAGTGAAAACTAATCTGCAGATATCCTGAAAATGCTCATCTACTTGTTGAACTTCTTGTCCCTTCGCAAACGTAGGAGGCAAAATAAGGGCTTCACGTAGAAGCCTTTTCAGTCCTTTTAATCTTTCCACATGACCTTCATTACCCATTTTGGGACCTTTCGCTCAAGCTCTTGGCTTTAAAAAAATTTCTTTCACCTTGTTTTCTGTATATTCCGTAGCAGAGATCAATAAAATGCAATTATCTTTAAATTTCACGTTTTGTTTTATAAAGTGTTTATCGTCAGCTGTTATAAGTTCAACATCTACTTTTCTTAATCCAAATGTATCTTTTATTATCTCTAAAGATAAATCAGCTGTCTTATAATCATAACGTAAAATGCCAATCAACTCTTGGCTTGATGATTCAGCTATTGTCAGTTCTTTTTCCTCAAGTACTTTTGCAGCTAACCGGAGATTTTTTTGTGATTCCTGAAAATAGTTCTGAGGAACCCTTTTAACATTAAGAGGGATTATATTATTTGCAAGAGCAAATGCTTTGCCTGTTTGTATTATAATTCCTAATTTTTTAGCTTCATCGACAAGAAAACTTATAACATCTACTTTTTCACCCTTGAAGGAAAGGCGAACAAGTTTTATAAGTAAATCAGCCATCCTAGATTGTGGTTTCTCTCTGTCTTTTTTCTCCCAATTATAAATCGATTGACGAGTACATCCAATAAGATAGGCAAAATCTTCCATCGAAAGGCCCAAAGATTTCCTTACTGCCTCGATTTCATCGGATAATAGTGAAATGTGTTTTAATTCTAAATTCTTGTTATAAAGTTCTTCCCAGCGTTTTGTTTCATTTGCGTCAAAATGCCTTGCCCCACACTGATCACAAACACCGATTACAGCCTTATCAACAACAAAAGGATACCCTTTAATTTTTGTTTGATAATTTTCAAAAACCTTCTTTTTTACAGTTCCCTTACCACATTCCTCACAAATATAATTAAACATTGTTCTCACCTTTAATCTGCTTTATGTGCTGTAATAAAAAAATATAGTTTGCCTTCATCGTCTTTTTTTACCTTTCCGCACGTATAGAATACACATCCATGTATATCCTTTCCAAAAATCACATACTTCTTTTCGTCAACTGAGGTTTTTAATTCATCTTTCTCGACTTTTTGGATTTTAGTAGCATTTCTAAGGCAACACTCCAAATCTTCTTCTGAATACCAGCCTTCTTCTATGAAAGTTCTGACCTTATCAGAATAGTTGTATCTACCCTTTAATACTAGTAACTGTATTTCTTCTAAGGTCATTTAAAATTCCATACCCGCAGCTACATTCTAAAAATTCAGGGGTGTAAATAGAAAATAACGCCATAAGAAAGTATATGTAAAATATTTTACATTTGTCAAGAGATTTTGTAAAATATTTTACATAAGGTCAGAATTCGTGTTTACTAAACCCTATCCAAACAATTCCCCTTGCAACTTTTGTAGAATCTTGTTCTGTAACTTCTGGCTTGTGATGGATGAGATGTGGTCGGAGATTATCCGGTCTATCTTTTC
>PEUB01000057.1:684-2569 GCA_002780895.1 Nitrospirae bacterium CG02_land_8_20_14_3_00_41_53 | reverse complement strand
AACTTATGTATATAATGTATGCGGAAATCCAAATTGTAAATGTAAAAGGGGCGAGAAACATGGACCATATCCTTTATTATCGTTGAAAATAGATGGGAAAAAGACCACCCGATTCGTCAAAAAAATGGAAGCAAGAAAAATAGAAGGACAAGTAAATGAATATAGACAATTCCAGAAAGGACTAACCAAGATAACCAAGATTAATCAAGAGATAAAGAAATGTTTTTACGAAATCAGAAGGATTCAAACAAGCAATTGAGAGAGATAGAGATGAAAGATTTATCTAAAGAATTAATCATATATGAAGAAAATAAGCCCAAGGTTTTGCAGGCTCTCAAAGACGGCCGGATTGAGTATATTGCTTTATCCAAATGGGAATTTGTTGACCGCTTCTTTGGCTTTATTGTTGCGACAAAGTTCTTTGAATGGTGTGCCAGCAGTTATCCCCATCCCCGGCTGAAGGAAGAGATACCGATTTGGTTTCTACTGAGTTGTGCTATCCAGATGAAACTACATACGGAGGTGGCATTTGATAATCTGCCCGGGATATTGCAAAGTGGTTCTATTCTTAGCCAGGTAAAATTTAATATCGGGCTAAAGGATGGGGGATTCAATTACAAGAATAAGAAGCCTCGGACTTCAGTCGTAGACCAAGATACTCTGCGGAAATATTACCGGGACACTGATTCGGATAAGTTAGAAGACTGGTATAATAAAGATGTAGTAGGCTGGATGAGGAGACATCGAGGATTTGAAAAGGAAGGGATTTTTGTTCTTGATCTATCATTGCTGCCAGTGCCGGATAATCCCAACTATAAAGGCACTGGTTATCTGCCAATAGATGAGGAAGGTAATTTTATTGATGTTAGTAATCTTGGTGAAAAAGAGAGAGCCAAGGTCAAGTATAGGCCCTGTTATGGTTTTACCTCATTACTTCATATGAGCAAAGCCGCAGATTATTTTCTCTATGCAGGTATGCATTTAGGGGCCGGGACAGATTCGGCTCTAAAAGAAGGTGAAAAATTAGTAGATGGGTTTGTAGATAAATTTGGCAAAGGGATAATTAAGTGGTTGATTGTTGATAGAGGTTTTATTGATGGGAAAATGATTAGCCGATTTAAGAAAGACTATCGTATAGATACCCTTATTCCATTAAAGTCGAATATGGATGTTTTTCTAGATGCTTTAAGGATTGCATCAATCGATGAAGTAAAGTGGGAACTTTATTATGAAGGTAATGACTCTAAAGGCAATTTTATCCGGGAAGAGATAACGGGTGTAGAAGAACTGGTGAGTTGGGACAGTTGTGAGGTGCCTATTCATGTAGCCCTGATGAGAAGAAAGAACTCAGAAAATGAAATAATCCAGCAATGGGGATTAGCTTCTACCAAGGCTTTTAAGGAGCCAGCCGAGGCATTCGATCTATATCATCAAAGGACACAAATTGAAGAGAGACATCGTCAGCTAAAACTTTGCTGGCTACTGTATAAATTTACTTCACCCCAATTTTCTCTAATTATGATGCATGTAGTTTTTACTGTTTTAGTCTATTCTCTGATTCAGATGTATCTTATGCGTAAAGGGCTTCAAGATCTAGCCAATAAGACCATCAATACTCTCAGACAAGACGAGCAGTTAGGCAAGGATGCAGTGATAGTCTATTCAAAAGGATATTTTGGCACCTTTGAAGTAGATGAAGTGGTTTATATTGCTCTTACCCTGGAAGGGGCACCCCGCAAGAGGCTGACCAAATGGATTAAAGACTTTAAAAGCAGGAGAATCCGAGCTCCCTGATATACCAATTCCCTTCCCTAAATTTTAGTCTTTTCAAATAAACCTGTTGCGGTGAAAACGGTAAGCGGTATTTCTCCATTTTTTTGAGAAA
>PEUB01000057.1:461-631 GCA_002780895.1 Nitrospirae bacterium CG02_land_8_20_14_3_00_41_53 | reverse complement strand
TTTGGTTAATCCTGTCGTTTGGGCTAGAAATCTGGGGCAATATAGCCCCCTACTGTCTGAATCACAGAAATTTTTTTCAAAAATCTCTTGACTTTTCAATTTTTTTGTGCTATAATCAATTAACAAACCGCCACCAATACCCGTCTTCACGGGCACAAGTTTCAACAGTG
>PEUB01000057.1:0-425 GCA_002780895.1 Nitrospirae bacterium CG02_land_8_20_14_3_00_41_53 | reverse complement strand
AATCGTGCCGGTAGGAGGGCATTTATGCCCGATATTATTGATAATGTAATCGTGCCTGAAGGCACTCCTACAGGCGAGGATGTCCCGCTGATTGTTGAAATTTAGGTGGCGGTTCCGCCCCTAATTATGATATAATAGGGGCAAGAAAACAAATTCCTGAGCCTGTCAGGAACAGGCTTAAAAACTTGTAGGGGTTGGATTTATCCAACCCGTCGGGTTCAATAAATTGAACCCCTACATTTAAAGGAGGAACCGCCATGCGTAAGTGTAGCAGAAAACAAAAGAAAATGCAAGTAGAAAATGGGGCTAGCGAAGGGCAGAGAGGAGTGCGTCTTCCCGGAGGTGAAGTGATTATAAATGCCCGAGCAGAGTTATTGGAGACAGCGGTAGAGGCTGGGTTTCAGGTGGTGAAGGCAATGCTGGAG
>PEUB01000073.1:8872-16217 GCA_002780895.1 Nitrospirae bacterium CG02_land_8_20_14_3_00_41_53 | reverse complement strand
ACTTCTGAAGGTCTCGATTTAATTGTATTTTGATACAAGCCTTTTCCCTGAGTTCATTAATATGCAACTTAAGACGCTGGTTTAATTCCTTCTCAGTAAGATAGCTTTCGATCTCATCTCTTACAGACTCAAATTCCTTGCCCTGAAAATCACTGAGATGTTTCTCATAGAAGTCTGTCAGTTCATCTTCTTTTATCCTTATAAAAGCCTTAATCTTTAGTTCAATATATTCCCTGAGCAATTCATCCTCTGATGGTGCTTCTAACTTAATCTTTTTAGCCTCTCTGAGAAGGAGCAACCTGTTGACCATTGTATTCAAGACCTCATCTTTTGTTACATTCGGGGTTATTCTCAGCGTATCTGTAAAAGTTTTCTCTAATTCACTGAGGGTTATTGCATCATTGCCCACAAATGCAACTACACGGTCTTTTATCCCAGCAAATAGCGAAGGGCAGAAAGCAAAGAACAATAAGAGAGTAACAAATAACATGAAAAAAAACACAGAACACAGCCCCCCCCCACCCATCCCTCCCCCTCGAGGGGGGAGGGTTAGGGAGGGGGTGAAAATCTTTGTTCTATGCTCTATGCTCTTTGCTTGTTTAGAATGCATGCCCAATACTAAAATGGATCTCTCCTCTGCTTTCTCCAGGCTTCCTCTGAAGTTTCTGCCCATAGTCAATCCTTATAGGACCAACTGGGGTGTTATACCTCAAACCGAGACCTGTGGTAAATTTAATATCTGTGGAATTTATATCTTTAATCTTTACCCAGACATTACCTCCGTCAAGGAAGGCAACAATCCCTATGCCTTTTCCTAAAGATGTTCTTATTTCAAGGTTTTCCATAAGGAATACATTACCACCGGTAGGATTTCCATCCGATCCTTTTGGACCAAGGGTATCCTGCTCATAACCTCTTACAGTTGTTCTGCCGCCGAGAAAGAATCTCTCGACAATAGGGAGTTCATCAGTCTTAAGGTAACCCTGAGCAATACCACCTCTCAAAGATATGGCAAAAACAACCCCTTTGATAAGTTCTTGATAGGCATTACCATAGAACATAAGTTTTATAAAGCTTGTTTCCGAGAGAAAAACAGGCGAAGTGAGTTTAACCGAGATTCCTGAGAGGATTCCTTTTTCGGGATAAAATGGATTATCCCTTGTGTCATAAATAATTCCAAGCCTTATGCCGCTTATGACAAGAGCGCCTGTGTCCTCCCTGCTCAGGATAACATCAGGTTTTACATCAAATGTATTCACGAGAGAAAACTCATAGTACAATTCAGACTTTAAACTGTCACCGATTTTTTTTTCAAAACCAGCAGTAGCAGTATGTCTTATTAATCTGTATCGGGTCTCTCTGGTATCAATGTTTATTTCCTTTTTGTCCTCACTGAGTAAGAATGCCCTGAATTGTAAAGGTATGCCCAGAAACCATGGTTCAGAATACTGTAATATATACCGCTTCTCAAGTGAGCTCAGCTCAAACCTTAATGAACCCTGTCTGTTCATGCCCCAGAGATTCCTGTAACTCAAATCAAAAATTCCCCTGAAGCCTTCATATTCAGCATATCCAAAACTTAGTTCGACCGCGCCTGCATTGCCCTCGCGCAATTTTATCAGGACATCCTTTTTGTGGTCATACCTGTCAAGCACTTCCATATCAACATCTGTAAATAAATCTAGTTTGTAAAGCTTCTGCCTTTCTTTTGTAAGGATGCGGTAATTAAAAGGCGTATCTTCTTTTTGTTGTAACTCCCTTCTTACGACTGCATATTTTGTGTTATTATTCCCGACAATTATTGTTTTGCCAAATAGTGTTTCGGCGCCCTCATCTATCTGGAAGGTTAAGGATGTTTTTTGACCAATGCCTTCTCTCTTTATTGATACAACTGCTTCGGTAAGACCATAGGTATTGTATAAGTCAATCACTCTGAATCTTGCATCAGAGATATCAAAATCGTTGTATACATCCCCCGGTTTTATATTAATTGCCTTTCTTACCTCTGCCTCGGGTACAAGATTTGTTCCTATAACATTTACCCTCTCGATCTCTGTTTTTAATCCTTCATTTATCCTGACAATTATATCTATTTTATTTGGTAATCCCCCTTCACCTCGGTACGAGTCGATTCCGACCTCCTTTACTAAAGGGGGGAAGGGGGGATTTGTCTGAAACTCTTCGATATTGGCTGTCAGGTATCCGAGGGCATTATAGAAATCTTTAAGTGTTTCCCTATCCGTCCCAATAATGTCCGGATTATAAATGCCTCCTTCTTTAAGGGACATAATCTCTTTAAGATTCTTTTCTGGCAGACTTATACCACTAAACTTAATCGTCCTAATACTTACCTTAACTCCTTCAAAGATGAAGAAATTGAGACTTATGACATCATCGCTTGAAGTTATAACAGGGGCTATCTGTGCAAAGGGATGCCCCCCCCTGTGGTAGAGGGATAACATCTTATGCACTGCCTCTTCTATAATATCATCACTAAACTCTTCTGCCTCAAAAAAAGGAATCTCTTTAAGAAGGGCATTTGTGGGAACAGCATTATTACCTTCTATAGAAATCTGCAGACGTTTACCTGGATTAACAGAAATATGGAGGATTCCATCAGTATAGGTGTATGGACCTATAACAGGCTTGAAGTATTTTTTATTTTTATAGTATGCCTTGATCCTCTCGATGTCTTTTTTTAAAATTAACCGGTCATATATATCTCCATCGGATAATTTCATTACAGCCTTTACTTCATCGCCTGCACCGGAGATATTTACTTCTCTTATTCTTTCCGGGTCACCCGCACTAATCTGGAGATGTATATTTACCCTGTATGGTTCCTTTAATTTTTTGATCTCTGCATTAACACCGGCATGTGGGAAACCTCGCAGCGCTAACTCATGTCTTAGATCTACCATAGCTTTTTCAAGTACATCACATATCAAAACCTGATCCTCTTTTAAGGGAAATAATTTCTTTATTGTCTTTCTGGAAAGCGGATAATCACCTTCTACATAAATGTTTTTTATAAAATTTCTCTCCTTTACATTAATGATAACCTTCGCTCTTTCGCCATCAATTGTCTCAACAGAAATATCCTCAAACATCCCTTTTAAAAATGCCCTTTTTATGCCCAGCCTTACACTTTCTTCATTTATTTGCTTGCCGGGATTAATGTCGAGAATATAAAGGAACTCGTCTTTACTTATAGAGTAAAGCCCGTTGATTTCTATCTCACCGACCACTGAACCTGCAGCCTCAGAAGTAAAAAACATCAAAAGGTAAGCAGTAAGTAGTAAGCAATAAAAGATAAGGGCGAGGAACCTTTTATCTTCTGCCTTCCGTTCCTTATTTATTTGAACTCGAATCTGAACTTTACATCACCTCCTATACTTGCCTTTTCATCCCTGATTCCAATAAGAGAAATATTTTTATCGAGTAGATATTCAAGCTTGAGTATCTGTTCTTCCGTAGAGCCAACTAAGGTTGTATAGGTTACAAATAACTTATCGCCAATAAGCCTTTTTGATACGGTTACCCTGGGCCCTACTGAGCCGGTAGTTTTTGAGACAGACGGATCAACCTGGAATCGGTCTAAGCCTGTTATAGCCCTCAGCCTTTCTTCAAGAACATCCTGTACCTTGCCTGTCAGAAATGATGTTGCTTCTCCTGCGCCAATACCGCCTTCAAGACCTTTAAGTTGTTTCCCTACCTGACCTACTGTAAGAAGGGCAAGGATATCGACCTCTTCGAGATGCGGGACAGAAGACAAGGCAAGATTGAAGTGATCCATCTGCCCTTCAAGATTCAATCTGATTGAATATCCATTTACAATAGTTTCGGCTGTAAGATTCATAACCGGCTTGATCCTGTTGGGATCTGTAAAATCAGCGCTGGCAAAGATTATCCTGAATTCATTATTTCTAAAATAAACATATCCCTCTGTCAACTCAAGCCTGCCAAGCAATACAGGGCTCGATATTGACCCTTTTAATATCATATCTCCCCTAACAAGAGCCCTCGCAATGTTGTTATCAATAGAAATATTGTCACTGCCTGAAATCCTTATATTTAGTTTTGCCCTCTCAAACACGGATACATCAGTCTTGGGTTTCTTTTTTGCCTTTGCTGTCAGAAGCCATGACCTCCACTCTACCATTTCTTTATACCTTGCCCTGTTTATCTTTATATCGCCAGTAATGCCCTGAGCATCCAGTGTCCCCTTATATAGAAGTCCACCATTAAAATTTATATTAAAATCCTTTGAAATTGAAGTTGTTATATTATCGAGGTTAGCTTCTAAGTAAAATCTTTTTATACGAAATGCCTTAAGGTAAACGAAACCTGATATATTTATATCGCCGCCTCCTATTTTCCCGAAAATCCTCTGCACAACAATCCTGTTCTTATCTATATATAGGTAGCCGTACATAGAACTGATATAGGTAGGATAATCTCTAAGACCAAAAGAGGCATTTGATACATTCATCCCTCCATTTATCTCAGGTCTTTCCCATTTGCCCATAATTGAGAAGACAAAATCTGCATCTCCTTTAAGATATCCTATTTTCTTTGACATGCCTTTCAATGGTGAAAGAGAAGAGCTACCATCGAATAGAATGTCATATTCCTTGCCAATTTCCATTCTGCCCTGGAGTCTAAATGAAGTTGCGCCGCTCTTAATTCTAAATGCTGTTAAAGACAGTTTTCTGTTATCAAGTAAAAATTTTATATCAGAATTATTCGAAAAGGTTTGTCCAAAGAGTGAAAGTGTCAAGTGGTTTATGTTTGCCGAGGCTGTAATGTGTTTTCTGTCCCCCTTCATTTCTACACGGCCTTCAAGATCAAGCTGCAGGTCTTCCGGCACATCCTTCAAAATTGAACTGACAATAAAATCATATCTGGCTGGCTGGATATATAGTTCAGCACTCCATGGCAACTTATCGTCGAGATGTCCATTTCCCCTGAGCCTCATTTTTTCATTGAACAATGCAGCGTTCAATGAGATATCTCTGTTCCTAATCGAAGCGTTTATAGTGCCGCTGCCCATATTTTTGCCTTTAAAAGTACCACCACTAACCTTAGCGCTAAGTGTAATGTCAGGGTTTTCAAAATGACCGTGACCTTCTGATCGCAGGCTTAAAACAGCATCATCAGGCATGCGATCTAATCCTATGTCCTTTATCAAAAACCTTTTGGATGAGGCCATGTAAGAGAATCTCTTATCATGTGAAATGTCACCTTCTATAGTCAGAATGGATTTGCCCTTTGTAATTTTAGCCTTTTTAAAAGAAAGCTCTTTATTTGAATATGAAAAGTCCATGGATGCAGAATCAACCGGAACCTTATATAACAGCGCCTTCTCTATAAAGGCACGTCCGGATACATCAACGTTTTTATCCTTACCCCCTATTTTGATATCTGCATTCAGCCTTCCTTTTGCTGTAAAATCTTTATAGAACATCTGCACAGCCTGTCCAAACTCTGCGTTCTTAAATGCTGCCTTAAGGTTATACACTGGCATTGAAAGATCAAAGAGTTCCTTTGCTTGTGGAAAATATATCTTACCGTTTATATTGTGCTCTTCGCCGGGTGACCTGAAGACAGATTCATGTATATCAAGTAGATTTTTTTCATATGAGAAATCAGATGTAACAGTGTTTACCTTATACCCTTCTACGGATACACCCGATAGATTAGCCTTTCCGGATATTTTTGGATTATCAAACGAACCGGTTATTTCTCCGGAAAAATCCCCACGGCCTTTAGCTCCTTTGTAATAAGGAAGTGTGAAATCAGAGACATCATCTATATAAAGCCTGTTTTTAAGGCTGAGGGTTTTATTTGCGAGATTAACCTGACCGTTTACATTCAGATTGGACAGGGATGTATTTAACTGTATATCCAACAAAGATAAAATATCACCCCTTATGGAATAAGTTCCCTTTATATCTTTTATTCTGCCGAGGACGTTGTTTGTTGAAGGTTGATGCGCCTTATAGACAAACCATCCATCCGGATTAAATTGGCTGCCTGATGTTGAAAGCTCTCCATCTACCTTGCCTGCGGGTATCCCGGGCTCCCATCCGATTAGTTTGAGTGCAGCACTGCTGTCTATTGATTTAAACTTTACATTCAAGGTAAAGAACTCAGCGCCGGGAAGATTTAAAGATACATCGGCTTGAGCTGTACCGTTATATAATAATGCGTCACCTTTTTCGAATCTCATTATCCCATCGTGGTAAAGAACCTTACAACTGAGTGAATCTATATCAACACTGAAAAGGTTTCCATTTCGAAGTCTTGCCTTTGCCTTTCCAGAGAGATTGGAGAGAGGTCCTGTTATCTTCCCATCAAAATCAACAAGCCCCTCTACCTGCTCCTTTACCTTAAGTAGTTCCATTAATGTCTGGAGATAAAAATCACCGCTGACTTTTAGATCTACAAAAATGTCTTTCAAGTCTTGAATCTTGAATTTTGAATTTTGAATTTTTTCAAGTCTTACCTCACCTTTAGCAAAGACCCTTCCATCACCTTTCTGTCTGAGGTTAAAAATACGCTTCACAGAATCAACAAGCAGGGCTATCTCGGTTTTCAGAGCGCCCTTACCTTTAGAATAAAAACCTTCACCCCTGAACCTTGAGCCATAAGAACCGACTTCAAAACGTTTTATCTCAACCATGTTACCCTTTAATACTATTGAAGTATTTATATCACACTTAATCTTTGGCCATCCTTCTCTTTCTAAAACAAATTCTTTTGCGGCCGTCTTAAGCCTGGGGTTCGCGCCCATGATTAACTCACCTGTAAGCCCTTTGATGTTTACCATGCCTTTTAAATCGTTATCCCTGAGAGAAACAACACCGTTAATAACCTCAATTACCTTTATCTTGACCTTAAATGCCCTCTTTCTATCCTTTTCAATATATGTTTTGACACTCTTAATTATTTCGTCGAGTTGTTCTCCATTTGTAGAGATATCAGGTTCCTTTATTACAAGCCTCTTAATAGAAAGACGCTTTCTTAAAAGTCCTGAAAGCTCAAAATATCCTTTTACCCTGTTTGTAATTAATATTCTGTTGCCGTCTTCATCAAAAACCTTCAGACCTTTTGCCTCTATGAATAATGGGAATATATTGATGTAAATCTTCTGTGCTATGACCTTCTGTCCGAATGTAGCCTCTAATTCCGGGAGTATAATTTTTTTCAGGGTATTCGATATGTAAGGGCCTCTCAAGATAAGTGTTGTAAGGCCGATAATGACTACAAAACTTAAAAGATATAAAAGTCTTCTCAGTTTTTTCCGTTTCAGCGGATCTCTGATAGTATCTTTCACCTGAAA
>PEUB01000073.1:0-8863 GCA_002780895.1 Nitrospirae bacterium CG02_land_8_20_14_3_00_41_53 | reverse complement strand
GAATGTTTCATATTGTTATATTGTATAAAAAATTACCTATCTTGGGTCTTAAATTATGTACTATAAAAAAATATAGCATGATATGTCTATTTTTAAGTCACTGAACTGAAATTGACAAAAATAATTTTAAGGCCTTAAAATTGGTGTGGGTAGTCAGGGGGGTATAAGAAAATTCAGATGCCAGGCGGGATGAATTTTAAAGATTAAACAGTTGGATATAAAATGAGGTTGGTTATTGTCGGAGGAGGAATTTCCGGCCTTTCTCTGGCATATTTTCTACTTGAGCATAAACCTTCTTTAGACATTGTTGTCCTTGAGTCCGAGAAAAAGGCAGGCGGCAAGATATGGACTGATAAGGTGGATGGTTTTTTGTGCGAAGGTGGTGTTAACGGTTTTCTCGATAACAGGCCGAGGACACTTGAACTCGTTAGGAAGCTTGCAATTACTGCTTTAAAAAGCAGCGATACAGCACGGAAGAGATATATATTTTCTGATAAGAAACTTCATCTTTTACCTGAATCGCCTATTTCGTTTTTCTCTTCAAATCTCCTGAGCCTCTATGGACGTCTGAGGATTTTATATGAAATCCTTGTTCCGAAAAGAAAGGGGAATGATGAAACACTTGCTGACTTTGCAAGGCGGCGGCTTGGAAAAGAGGCATATGAAAAGTTAATAGACCCAATGGTGTCGGGCATTTATGCAGGCGACCCTGAGGCCATGAGCCTTAAGAGTTGTTTCCCGAGGATATATGAACTCGAAAAAAAATACGGCAGCCTTATTAGGGCTATGATAAAACTCCAGAAAGAGGCTAAAAAATCAGGGAAGAAGATAGGGCCGGGGCCTGGTGGAGTTCTTACATCATTTTATGACGGTATGGGGGTAATAATAAATGCCCTCAAGGGTTATCTTGGAGAAAGGCTTAAGACAGACAGCAGGGTAGTCTCAGTTGATAAAAAAGGCGACAAATATATTATCTATCTCTCTGATAGTTCAAATCTTGAGGCAGAAGCGGTTGTTATTGCAACACCGGCATATGCGACTTCAGAGATGATGAAGGGTATTAACAAAAACCTTTCTTTAACCCTTGGTGAAATCTTCTATCCCTCGATTTCAGTTGTATGTTTTGGCTATAAGCAGGATAAGATAAAACAGCCTCTTGACGGATTTGGTTTCCTTATCCCTAACAGAGAAGGCAGAAAGATACTCGGAACACTGTGGGATTCAAGCATATTCCCAAACAGGGCACCTGAAGGTTATGTGTTACTCAGGAGCATGCTCGGCGGCGTCAGAAAGTCCGAACTCGCACTGCAGGATGAGGATAAGCTGATAAATATTGTTATAGACGAGTTACAGGACATCATGGATATAAGGGTACAACCTGATTTTGTTAAGGTTTACAAGCATGAAAAAGGTATACCCCAGTATTCATTAGGGCACGAAAAAAGGCTTGAGACAATTAGTGAAATTATCAGCAGATTCAAAGGGTTATATCTCACCGGTAACGCTTATCGCGGTATCGGGGTTAATGACTCTATAGATAATTCATATAAGCTTGCAGAAAGGATTGTTAAGAAGATATAATGAAAGGTCTAAAGTAAGATTTTACAGGTACGCCTTAAAATAGGAGGTAAAATTGAAGGAACATGAGATTGTTGAATTCTTAAAGAGAGAAAATGAGGAGTTCAAAAGGCTCAGTGAAGAACACAGAAATCTTGATGTACTTCTTGCAGAGATTGACAGCAAACGCTATCTTACCCCAGAGGAAGAGGTTGAGAGGAAAAAGATTCAGAAACAGAAACTTTCCAAGAAGGATAAGATGGCAGAACTTGTAAGGGAATATAAGAAAAAAGGTATTTAGTGCGTCAGCTATAACTGCTAACTACATAATCAAAGAAGGGGTATTATTATCATGATGAGAAGCAGAATAATAAAAGAAGGGCTGGAGCGTGTTCCGCACAGGGCACTTCTTTATGCAACAGGTATTCCAAAAAGCGAGATGAAAAAACCATTTATTGGGGTTGCAACAAGTTTTACTGATATTATTCCTGGTCACATAGGCATGCGTGACCTTGAGAGATTTATAGAAAAAGGGGTACATACTGCTGGCGGTTATCCGTTCTTTTTTGGGCTTTCCGGTATATGTGATGGTATTGCAATGGGACATAAAGGTATGCATTATTCACTTCCATCAAGGGATCTGATTGCAGATATGGTGGAGACGATTACAGAGGCTCATCAGCTTGACGGCCTTGTGCTTCTTACAAATTGTGATAAGATTACACCCGGTATGCTTATGGCTGCTGCAAGGATAAATATACCATCAATAGTTGTTACCGCTGGTCCTATGCTTTCTGGTCGTCTGAGGGGGAAGAGATTATCTTTGGTTAATGACACGTTTGAAGCAATTGGGAAGTATAAAAAAGGTTTGATTAAAAAGGATGAACTTGAAGCCCTTGAGATGTGTGCATGTCCAGGTGCCGGCTCGTGTCAGGGGATGTACACTGCAAATACAATGGCATGTGTCACAGAGGCACTTGGCATGAGCCTTCCAAGGTGTGCAACCTTACTCGCTGTATCTGCTGATAAGAGAAGGATTGCCTTTGAAAGCGGGCAACATATTGTTGAATTAATAAAGAAAAATGTTACATCAAGAAAGATAATGACAAGAAAGGCATTTGAAAATGCAATAATGGTTGACCTTGCCCTTGGTGGTTCAACAAACACTGTTCTTCATATCCCCGCAATAGCCCATGATGCAGGCGTAGCGCTTCCACTTGAGACATTCAATGTGTTGAGTAAAAAGACCCCTCATCTTGCCAACATGCTGCCAGGTGGTGAACATTACCTTGAAGACCTTGACTGGGCAGGCGGTATTCCTGCATTAATGAAAAGATTGAGGAAAAGCCTGCATAACAATATTACAGTCAGCGGTAAAAGGATCTTTGAGATTGCCGATTCCGCAGAAGTTATAGATGAAAATGTCATAAGGCCGCTTAATAGGGCATATCACGAGGAAGGCGGCATTGCAATACTCAGGGGCAACCTTGCACCCGATGGCTCTGTTGTTAAACAGTCTGCTGTAAGTAAAAACATGCTAAAGTTTGAAGGTGTGGCAAAGGTGTTTGATTCAGAAGAAGTGGGTATGAAGGCAATTCTTGATGGAAAGGTAAAGCCGGGGGATGTTGTTGTTATAAGGTATGAAGGGCCGAAAGGAGGTCCCGGGATGAGAGAACTTCTCTCTCCGACAGCGACCATTGCGGGAATGGGATTGAGTGACTCAGTCGCACTTATAACAGATGGAAGGTTTTCAGGCGGCACAAGAGGCCCTTGCGTAGGACATATATCACCAGAGGCAATGGAAGGTGGTACATTAGCGATTCTCAGAGATGGGGACAGGATAAGGATTGATATCCCGAATAGGAAAATAGATGTTCTTTTATCTGATAAAGAGATAAAAGAAAGGCTCAGTAAATGGAAACCGCCGAGGCCCAAGATAACAAAGGGCTATCTTTCAAGATATGCAAGGATGGTTAGTTCCGCGGGCAGCGGGGCTGTGATGAAATAACCCTATTTTTTACCCATTGCCATATCCTCGAGTATCTTCAGTTTTGATGTTTCACCTACGGCTATTAATGTATCTCCCGCCGTTATAGCACTGCGGAATGTGGGATTGAATTTCATCTCGCCGTTCAGTTGTTTGATAGCTACAATTATAACCCCAAGCTCTCTTCCTATACCGCACTCATCCAGCGTGAGCCCTGCAAGTTTGGAATCTTCCTGAATGGTTATTTCCTCAAGCTGTAAATCAATATTGCCACTCTTAGTGGCAAATTCTATAAAATCTACAACAGCAGGTTTTAATACTGTATGTGCCATTCTGAGTCCACCGATATGGTATGGCGACACAACCCTGTCAGCACCTGCTCGTAAAAGTTTTTTCTCCGAACCTTCTTCACCTGCCCTTGCAACTATTAAAAGGTTGGGATTTAATCCCCTGGCGCTCAAAACTACAAAAAGATTTTCTGCATCAGTAGGCAGTACTGATATCAGACATTTTGCCTTTTCTATCCCAACTTTTTTTAATGTTTCATCTTTTGCAGCATCTCCCTCGAGAAAAAGAACATCTTCTGTTTCCCTGAGGGTATCAGGGTTCTTTTCAATAACAACAAAATTTAAATTCTCATGCTTTAATTCCCTGGCTATTATCTTTCCCATCCTGCCATGCCCGCAAATAATATAATGGTCTTTTAATTCTTTTAATTTTTTTTCCAATCTCTTCCTCCCGAATATTTCTTGTAATTCACCTTCTAAAACAAGTTTTGCACCTGTACCAAGTGCATATAATACAGTCCCTACACCACCTATAATAAGAATAATTGTAAATAATTTGCCGCTAAACGACAGGTCATGTATCTCCTTAAAGCCAACAGTAGTTATAGTTATTATGGTCATATAGATGGAATCTAAAAAACTCCATCTCTCTATGCTCATATAGCCGGCAGTGCCGAATGATATGATGAGGACTATCAGCGCAGCGGAAAGTATCAGTCGTCTCCTGAATTTTTCCACTAATATTCAAGCTCCATATCTACCTTTTTATCATTCTTTTATATCTTCCAATACCTCTATGAACTTAGACACTAAATCAGGGTCAAACTTGGTTCCAGGGCATTTCATTTGTCCCTGACTTATACTGACTGCAATTCACATCATTATAGCAAAACCTGCCCTGTTTGACACGTACAGAAAGTTACAGCCACTACATCCATATGTTGAATTAATACAAAAGCAATAAGTATATTGACATATTCAGAGCAGGTTGTCACTCCAGCTTGTCTGGAGTCCTTCTTAAAAAAGATTCCCGACGAGCGGGAATGACACCCCATTTAATGCGTTTGTATTAGTTAGGCTTTATGGACATTTTAATAACTTTTTATGTTAAAATTATGTAATTTTTTAAAGGAGCAATGAGGGATAATATGAAGATTTCTGGCGCCGAGATATTTATTGAATCTCTAAAGAAAGAGGGTGTAAAACACATATTCGGTTACCCGGGTGGTGTTGTCCTTAATATATTTGACCGCCTTTATGACAATAAGGACATCCAGCTAATCCTCACAAGACACGAGCAGGGAGCAGTTCATGCAGCAGATGGCTATGCAAGGTCAACAGGGAAGCCAGGGGTTGCTCTTGTGACCTCAGGCCCAGGGGCTACAAATACAGTAACAGGGATTGCCAATGCCTCAATGGATTCCATCCCGCTTGTTGTATTTTCTGGACAGGTGCCGACTATGCTCATAGGCAATGATGCATTTCAGGAGGCTGACATAGTCGGTATTTCAAGGCCCTGCACAAAATATAATTATCTTGCAAAGGATGTAAGGGATTTATCAAGAATTGTAAGAGAGGCATTTTATATTGCAATGTCAGGCCGTCCTGGCCCTGTGCTTATAGACCTTCCAAAGGATGTAACAGCATCAAAGACAGAGTTCACATGGCCGGAAATAAAGATCAGGAGTTATAACCCAACTTATGAAGGCAATAAGTGGATGATAACTCAGGCAGCACATCTGATTGCAAAGTCAAAAAAAGTGGTTATCCTTGCTGGCGGCGGTGTAATACTCTCCGGAGGTTCTAAAGAATTAAAAGAGCTTGCCGAATATACTGATATCCCCGTAACAATGACCTTGATGGGACTTGGTGGTTTTCCCGGAACCCATGAACTTTCACTCGGCATGCCCGGAATGCATGGCACTTATTACGCAAATAAGGCGATACAGGAGTCTGACCTGCTGATCGCAATAGGCATGCGATTTGATGACAGGGTTACAGGCAAAATTGATGCCTTTGCACCACACGCGAAGATAATCCATATAGATATTGACCCGACTTCGATAAGGAAGAATGTGCGTGTGGATATTCCGATAGTCGGAGATGTAAAGAGGGTTCTTACAGTCTTGAACAAGGTTTTAAAAGAAGAGGTGAAAGAGCAATGGAATGAGGTTCGCAAGGCATGGCTGAAGCAGATAGATGCTTGGAGAAAGGAAAGGCCGTTAACATATACTTACAGCAATGAGGTGATAAAACCCCAGTTTGTTGTTGAAAAGATTCACGAACTTACAAAAGGAGACGCAATCATCGCAACTGAGGTCGGCCAGAACCAGATGTGGACAGCCCAGTTCTACAAATTTGATAAACCGAGAACCCTGCTGACGTCAGGTGGTCTCGGAACAATGGGTTATGGTTTTCCTGCTGCAATCGGTGCACAGCTTGCACATCCGAATAAGCTTGTGATTGATATAGCAGGCGATGGAAGCATACAAATGAATATTCAGGAGCTTGCAACCGCAGTAATCAATAAACTGCCTGTTAAGGTAGCGATACTTAATAACAGATACCTTGGCATGGTGAGACAATGGCAGGAACTATTTTTCAGTGAAAGATACTCTCATACAAAGCTTGATGAGAGTGTCCCTGATTTTGTTAAGATTGCAGAAGCATATGGCGCAGTTGGGCTAAGGGCAACAAAACCTGGTGAGGTCGAGCCTGTATTGAAAGAGGCCTTCAAGACAAAAAGGACAGTTTTTATGGACTTTGTCGTCGACTGGAAGGAAAAGGTCTTTCCAATGGTGCCTCCTGGTGCGCCAATAGACCAGATGTTATTTGAAAAGCCGGAAGAAAAGGCTGAAAAGAAGCTGAAGGCGGTGAAGTAAATGCGGCATACAATCTCACTTCTTGTTGAAAATAAATTCGGGGTTCTTTCAAGGATTTCAGGTCTTTTCAGCGGAAGAGGGTATAACATTGAGAGCCTTTCTGTCGGGGAAACGATAGACCCGCAGATATCAATCATGACTATAGTTACAAGCGGTGATGACCAGATAATAGAGCAGATAACAAAACAGCTCAACAAACTCATAGATGTTATTAAGGTTGTGGACATGACTGAGCTTGAGCATGTTGAGAGGGAGATGGTGCTGATAAAAGTTGCACCAAAACAGGAAGACAAAGCGGAGGTTCTCAGACTTGCAGAAATATTCAGGGGAAGAGTTGTAGATTCAAGCCAGAGGACATATACAATAGAGGTTACAGGTGATGAGAAGAAGATAGAGGCAATCGTAGAACTCCTGAAGCCAATGGGGATAAAAGAGTTCATGCGGACCGGCAAAATTGCGATTGCACGAGAGGGCATTAAAAAATAGTTTTATATATTTACCCAGATCCATACATGAGATTTTAACTGAGAGGAATAAGGGCGGCTTTAAGCCGCCCTTATTGTAGAGCATTGCTTATCTGAGTTGAGCTTACTTTTTTGTCTTTTTTGTAGCTGGTTTCTTCGCAGTCTTTTTTGTGCTCGTATGTCCTGGTTTACAAGTCATCGGTTATCCCTCCTTTTATTGATTTATCTGAAATTAAAATTATCACAGGAATGAATATCTGTCAAATATAATAAAGGCTGTGTTTCGATATGCCTCAAAATTTCCGATAAATAATAATGTTTTTATTTTTAGTAGTCTAAAACGGGATGAAGAATCGATACCCTTTAAGAAATTCAAGGAAAGTTCTCGCAACCATGCTTGACGGCTCTTTATCAAACCTGGCGAGGTAAAATTTTCTATAGAGTCTTTTCCCTGGCATCGTTAAAAGCTTGATCGCTCCATCCTTTATTGCTCTGAAAATAGACCATTTTGAGACAAAAGAGATGCCCAATCCTGACTGGACCATATGGACTAACAATTCCGGATCTCCGAGGGTCATTAATACATTTATTTCCTGCGGATCTATTTTCATCATTCGTAAAAAATCATCAATAAATTCCCTTATACCAGAACCTGCTTCAGGCATTATGAACGGTTGGGATATAAGATCATGTGGAGTAACATGCTTTTCCTTCGTCAGGGGATTGTCATCAGAAGCAATTAACACTATCTCATCCTCTGCAATTTCTTCTAAAATAATTCTCCTATCTTTTACATTTCCCTCAACGATTCCTATATCAATTTTTCCTTGCTGAAGTTCATTGATTATCTTTTCTGTATTTGAGACTGAGAGATGTATCCGGACTTCAGGATAACTTTTTGCAAAATCGTAAAAAACCTGTGGCAGTAAATATGTAGCCACAGTTGTGCTTGCCCCTATATAAAGGGGGCCCTTTACCTTCTTAACAAGATTATAAATATCGTTTCCCATAGTTTTATAATCTTCGAGTATTTTTTTTGCATGCTCATAAAAGATCCTTCCAGCAGGTGTTGGTATGACATTCTTCCCTTTTCTGCTGAGCAGTCTTACTTCAAGCTCATCTTCAAGGTTCTTTATGAGATGGCTCATGGCAGATTGAGTCATGAACTTGGCTTCTGCTGCCTTTGAGAAACTCTTCATTTCAACGACGAGAGAGAACGCCTTTAGCCTGTGGTCTTCCATAGGCAATATTGTAAGTGCTCAAAGAGATAGTGTCAATAAACACAACCATGAAGATAATTCATTTTTTTGATGAATATAATGAATTTGACTTTCACCTTGCAAAGTTTTATTTTTGAGCAACACAAGAGTATCTAATATCTCTACTCAGAGGATAGCGGATTTCATAAGAAGTGCAGGGTTTTTGTTTTGGCTTCGTTTTTAAAGAAAGTGGCGTGGGCATAGGCTACGATCGGCTTGAGGTCGAAGATACCAAGTAGGAGCCCTGCACTGATTTTTTTCGATCTGGTAGGTAAATGAATCAAATATTCAAATTAGGATAAGGAGGTTAAGATGCCAAAGGAAAAAACAAAACTTGTGATAGCATCGACCACAAGTACCCAGAATTCAGGCCTTTTTGACATTCTCATTCCTGCGTATGAGAAGTCAACTCTGTATGGTGTAAAAG
>PEUB01000047.1 GCA_002780895.1 Nitrospirae bacterium CG02_land_8_20_14_3_00_41_53 | reverse complement strand
CGAACCTGAAGATTCCTGTCCCCGGAGGTTTTACTGTTACGACCGAAGCGTGCAATGAATATTTTATGGCCGGTAAGAAATACCCGCCCGGTATGTGGGAACAGGTGGTCGAGAATCTTAAAAAGGTGGAGAAGGTGATGGATATGAAGTTAGGCGACCCTGTTAATCCACTCCTTGTTTCGGTCCGTTCGGGCTCAAAATTTTCGATGCCCGGTATGCTGGATACAGTACTCAACCTTGGCCTGAATGAGGCGACACTGAATGCATTGATAAGAAAGACCGGAAACAAACGCTTCGCATATGATGCATTCAGACGGCTGATTAACATGTTCGGAAGTATTGTTATGGGGATCGACAGGCAAAAGTTCGAAAAAGCCCTTGAAGAAATGAAGGAGAAGAAGGGAGTTCGTCTGGATACGGAACTCACCGCTGAAGACCTGCAAGAGCTTGTCGGAGAATTCAAGGTTATTTACAAAAAAAATACGGGAGAGGACTTCCCTGCCGATCCTTTGGAACAGCTTGGCAAGGCCATAAATGCGGTCTTTGGCTCATGGTTTGGTGACAGGGCAGTGAAGTACAGGAAGTTGAATGAAATTCCCGATAATCTTGGAACTGCGTGCAATATCCAGTCAATGGTCTTCGGAAATCTGGGAGATGGTTCGGGAACCGGAGTGGGTTTTACAAGAGATCCATCTACGGGACAGAAGAAGTTTTTTGCGGAATGCCTCATAAATGCACAGGGTGAAGATGTGGTGGCGGGAATCAGAACTCCGCTCCGCATAGAAGAGCTAAGAAAGAGACTTCCAAAGGCTTACAACGAACTGAACACGATATACAAAAAGCTGGAAAAACATTATAAAGACATGCTTGATATCGAATTTACCGTCCAGGAAGGCAAACTCTATATGCTCCAGACCAGGGTCGGGAAGAGGACCGCTGCTGCAGCCCTTAAAATAGCGATTGATATGGTCAAAGAAAAATTGATCGATAAGAAAACGGCCATCTTGAGAATTGACCCGCAACAGCTTGATCAGCTTCTCCATCCCATGATTGATCCAAAGGCAAAGATTAAGGTGATTGCCAAAGGTCTTCCGGCATCGCCCGGCGCCGCGGTGGGGAAAGTAGTATTTACCGCAGAAGATGCGGAAAAGGCAGCGGAGAAAGGAGAAAAGGTTATCCTTGTCAGGACGGAAACCTCTCCTGAGGATATCGGGGGCATGAATGCGGCACAGGGAATTCTGACGGCGCGAGGTGGTATGACCTCACACGCAGCTGTTGTCGCAAGGGGTATGGGAAAATGCTGTATTGCAGGCTGCGGTGGTATAAATATCAGCGAGATACAAAAGTATTTTACTGTGAATGACCTTGTTATCAAGGAGGGTGATTATCTGACGCTTAACGGTACGACAGGAGAGGTCATCCTCGGTGAGGCGCGACTGGTAAGACCGGAGCTTACCGGCGATTTTGGAACATTTATGAAATGGGTGGATGAGTTTAGGAAACTCGGCGTCAGAACGAATGCAGATACACCTCACGATTCGGAGGTGGCCAGGAAGTTCGGTGCCGAGGGGATCGGTCTTTGCAGGACAGAACATATGTTTTTTGCTCCCGAAAGGATTAGTGCTGTAAGGGAGATGATACTGGCTGACGACACCGAGGGGAGGAAAAAAGCGCTGACCAAGCTCCTTCCGATGCAGAAAGGCGATTTTATTGAGATATTCAGAGTGATGAAGGGGCTACCCGTTACCATACGTCTTCTCGATCCCCCTCTCCATGAATTCCTGCCCCACACGGATGAGGAGTTGAGGTCTTTAGCTTCCTCGATGGAGGTTCCCGTCGAAAAGTTAAAGGCAAGGAATAAGGCTTTACATGAATTCAACCCGATGCTCGGTCATAGGGGTTGCAGACTCGGCATATCATATCCCGAGATTTATGAGATGCAGGTAAGGGCGATCATGGAAGCCGCATGTGAGCTGTCGAAGCAGAAGGTCAAAGTGCTACCAGAGATTATGATCCCCCTCGTCGGCCATGTGACGGAACTGAAATTGATGAGAGAGCTTACCGTCAGGGTAGTAGAAGAGGTTCAGGCTTACTACAAAACAAAAGTCCTTTATACGGTCGGAACGATGATAGAACTTCCAAGGGCTTGCATAACTTCCGATGAGATAGCGGCAGAGGCGGATTTTTATTCATTCGGGACGAATGATCTTACGCAAACGACTTTCGGACTTTCAAGGGATGATGCCGGCAGATTCCTTCCTTTTTATATCGAGAAAGGAATACTCGAAAACGATCCTTTCATAACAATAGATCAGAACGGCATAGGGGCTATGATGAAGATCGGCGTAGATAAGGGAAGAAAGGTCAAGAAAAAGCTGAAAATGGGTATCTGCGGAGAACATGGCGGAGATCCAAAGTCCGTCGAGTTTTGCCATAAGATAGGACTCGACTACGTTAGTTGTTCGCCTTATAGAGTTCCCATTGCGAGATTAGCAGCGGCACAGGCCACTCTTAAGGAGAAGACAAAAAAGGATCTGAGTAAAACAACCGTATAAGAAATCCATTGCTCGGTAAGCACTTGTTTTCCTTTTCTCTGAGGAGACTTTGCGAGACCTCCTGTCTTAACCTGAAAGGCAGCGGATATTTGAGCTTAATGGTCATTTTTTTGAAGAATGTGCGGCAATACTCGAATATCATCGGCAATAGGAAAAGGCATAAGCCGTAAAGAAAAGGGAGAGAAGGCGGTAGAAGATAGGAAAGCTGTGCTCATGGAGAATGAGAAGAAGATGAATGAAGTCAAGGAAAGACTGATTCAAATATAGCAAAAGGTCCTTCATAAAATTATAAAACAAAATCTTTGGAACGATGGGGTTCGTTCCTTTAAATGTCCTGTTGAATCAGGACTGATAACTCCTACTGGTAAATATTGGTAGGAGTTTTTTATTGAAAGATACTCTATGAATAAACTTATTGGCAGAGACAATGAAATCGACTTAATCAAATCATATATCAACAAGATGAAGTCCTTTCATATCTATGGTCAGGGAGGGGCCGGCAAGACTGCAATTCTTGAATATATCTATCAGAATTGGGTGGACATGAACAATTCATTAATTCCTATTTTTTGCAGAACCAGCAGGACCTTGAAAGAAATCCTTCTGCCCATCGCAGGAGTTCTGCTGCAGCGTTCCCGCAGTCTTGCGAATATAGACAAGTTTAGAAGAATTAAAGAGATTTACCGTGAGAGCGACCTGAAAGAGGTGAATTCAAGGGAACTAAAAAATATGATATTCAATAACATCGGATACAAGAAATTCTGCATCATCCTCGATCAGCTTGATTGTGTCACACCCAGAATTAACACATTTTTGACCCCGTTAAAAGACCGTGCCGTAACGATTACTACAAGCGGACAGAGCTGGGATATTGCTGATTACCATTTTTTTGCACGTCTTGATTACTGCCTCTGGCTTTTGCCGAAAGTGCAGATAAAAAACCTGCCGAGATATGAAGCATTCTTATTGATGAAGCAGACCACAGGTGATGCCTTTACTTTAGGTGAAACGCTATTTTCAGAGATATACCGCATTACAAATGGTAATCCGGAATTGACAAAAAAGATCATTGCCAAAGCTATTTTGCCGAAATATTTCACTGACGGTCATATCAACCTGAAATTGATCGGAATTGATCTCAAGATGGAGAGGGTTGAAGAAAAGGGACATTAGAAGGAGAAAAAGGTGTTTCAAATGGACGATGGGGTTCGTTCTTTAAACGTTCTATTTCAGGACTGATAACTCCTGCCGGTAAATTTGGTAGGAGTTTTTTATTTTGAAAGGTTAGACCATAGCAATAAGAGGTATTTTGATTGGATAAGAATACAAAAGAGTATGTGGGAAAGATAGAAGCCGTTAAACTTGTTAAAAAATATGGACGTAACAAGGTTATAGACGAAGTGAGTATAACTGTGAACACGGGAGAGGTGGTCGGCCTTCTTGGCCCAAACGGCGCAGGCAAAACTACGGCCTTCTCCATCATGGCCGGATTCATCAAGCCTGATTCGGGGATGGTAATGCTCGACGGTAAGGACATTACGCGATTGCCGATGCATATCAGGGGGAGACTGGGTATAAGTTATCTGCCGCAAGAGCCTTCCATTTTTCGGATGCTTTCCGTAGAAGATAACATAAGAGCAATTCTTGAAATAGTATACAAATCTAAGAATGAAATAGAATCAAGGCTGCATAGTCTTTTGGAGGAGCTTAATATCGCACATATTGCCAGTAAACGGGCAACAGCTATATCCGGAGGCGAAAGAAGAAGGGTTGAGATAACAAGGACACTGGCTACAAATCCGTCATTTATTTTATTTGATGAGCCCTTTGCGGGAATTGATCCAATAAGTGTTACTGAACTTCAGAAGATAATCGCAGGATTCAAAACTAAAGGGATTGGAATTTTAATGTCGGATCACAACGTACGTGACGCCCTTTCTATCGCGGACAGGGCTTATGTTATCCACGAGGGGAAAGTTATTACATCAGGCAGCCCTGACGACATCGTCGGAAATGAACTGGCGAGGGAGGTATTTTTTGGTGAAGATTTTAGTATCTGAAAAAAAAGTTTTACTCGAACTCCGGAGACAAAATATACGGAAATGTTGAAGAGATTGAAGGATACTTATCTCATGAAGCGGCAGATAGAGGAGCTTGAGGTGTCCATACGAAGTAAAGACGAACTCATTCAGCGGCTTGAAAAGGAAAATGCATCTCTTAACGAGAGGTTGAAAGAATTTGTCTTGGAACATCGGGACATCGACAGTAAGCTCGCAGGGATGAATTACCGGCTCTATGAACTGGCGCGTGAGAATAAAATAATGACGATGAACCTTGCCGGTGCAAGGGCACAGAGGGACGGCATGCATAGATGGATCGAAAAGATCAGGAAACAGGAATCTGGCGATGGAAATAAATGAAAAATATGCGCTCTATCTCTTACACCTCCTTATCGGAGTGATGAACGAGGAAATGAATGAACTCACAAGATACGGGATTCCTCCAATAGGCGTTGGACATGTTATGCCATTAAAAAAGGATTCGCGGGAGAAAATACTTGACCTTTTCATAAAAATAGATGGGATTATAAAAGAGGCTGCCTTGAAGATGATAGAGGATACTGTGGTGCTAAAAGAAGACAAGGATGAAATGAATGAATGGACAAGGGCAATGCTTGAAGGACTTAAAACCAGGGCTTCTTCGCTTAGCGGCATATATGGAGATGAAATGGAAAAGGTGAACGGTCTTATACATAAAATTGAGGTGATCCTGGATGAGGAATCCCTTAAGAACTAATCATCAACGCTAAAATGGATAAGGAATCAAGGGCAAGGGAGATAGTATACGGGCTTGGCAACTCTATAATGTGTTATAAAGTTCAGTTGGAGCTTATTTCCTTAGGTGCAGCCGCTGTTAAGCCTATCATTGAATTTCTTTTAGCAGGCCCGACAAATGAGCATGCACCGCGCTGTCTCGCAGCGGAAGCGCTTGGATTGATTGGAGGAGAAGGCGCTCTTAACGGACTTGTTACGGCCCTATTGGCGCCGCTTGATGTCCCCGACCCCGTCAAGCGCCTTGCCGAAGGGGCGGTAAGAGACTGTATATGCCACGCCCTGCAAAGGCTCGGAGACAAAAAGGCCATAGAGCCACTGCTCATCGCCCTTGAGGCATATCATCTGGTCGGTGCTGCCGAGGCATTGGCCGGATTTGGAGAGCAGAGGGCAATACCCATACTTGTCGGAATGCTCGACGACAGTTTCAAAAGGACAAGAGTGTCTGACGCCATACTTTGTTTTGGGACAAATGCCATTGAAAATCTGGTAAGGACTTCCATCCTTAAGGGACTAAGAGAAGATGTAGAAATATTGCCGAGTATCGAAAGAAGGGCAGAGGCGGCAAGACTGCTCGGGCTTATTGGAGATAAGAGTGTCATACCCTGGATGCTTTGCATGCTTGATGACGAGCAGGAGCTTGTAAGGTTTGAGGCGGCTGTCTCGCTGACAAATCTGATGGAAAGAGCTGCGCCTGACAGGGTTTTTAAAATAATCAAATCATCTATCCATAAGGTGAATTTTGAAAGGAGGTTTAGAGCAAAAGAGGCATTATGCTTAATGAATATCAGAGAAGAGGGCTTTCGATAACACTTCAAATTGTAGAAAAAAGCATAGATGATATTGAATGGATCTTACATAATGGCGATGATATTGGTATTCTTTATGAAGTAAGGGATAATGTTCCTCTGACTGTTAAAGACGAGTTATTACGAAAGATATCTGTGATAAAAGACAGAATAAAAATTATTGCCGATGAATTCAATCTTGAAAAGGAATGTATTGAGGCAAGCAGGGAAGTATTTGGTAAGTTGCCATATTGTTGGAAAATTCTTGAGGATGCAAAGGCAAAGAAATTAAGAAGGTATGGTGAAGTTGCGACCGGGGTAGAGGATGTACTGGATCCTGACCTCGATATAATCATTAATCTTGTCTTATATATGGAACGTCTTTTACGGAGTATTCATAAATAACCAATTAGCGCCTGGCATAATCAGACTGAATATACAAGGTTTTATAAAGAATACAAAAAAGAGATTAATTTACTAATAGACCATAAGTAAAGCCACTTGTATGTCATTCCCGCTTGTCGGGAATCTTTCTGATACCCCAATATTAGGAAGACACCAGAAGGATTCTGGACAAGCCAGAATGACAGTACTCAGGCTATAAATGTGGTTTTACTTATGAACTCCTTAGTAAAAGAAATAAGTTTTTCTATAGAACCTTCTGTTTTTTGAATTGTAAGCAATCATAAGTAAATTCTCTAACACTCATCTTTGATTCGTATGTTGAAAAATGCCAGCAGGAATAAATGTAACAGAGATTACAAAATAACTATTGACAAAAGGTTTATAAAATGTAACAATCGTTACAATAAAATGGAAACAATGTTAATTATAGGAATTATCGTTTCTGGATTTGTAGTCGGCTGGAATTTAGGAATAATTTTAAGTTCCTTAATATTCATGTGTTGTAAAAAATATAGGAGGTGAAGGAAATGGATACGGTTTACTTGATCGGCATGGTTTTGTCAGGGCTGTTTTTCGGATGGACTATCGGGTCACATTACACAGGGGCGGTAATGGGCACGGCTTTTGGCGCCAAACTTATCAAACCGAGGAATGCAACAATCCTGATCGCTATCTTTGTGCTTCTGGGCTCCACACTCGAAAGCCATAATGTTGTCACAACAGTAGGGACCGGCGTTATTGAGACGAAATATATGACGATATTTGGGGCTATGATCATGATGCTTACAGCAGCGCTTGTTACTGCCGCAAATACATGGCTTAAACTTCCGGTGTCTACTTCCCAGCTTGCGATCTTTTCTGTTGTAGGCGCTGCGATAGGAATGAAGGCGACGGTGTTTTGGAGCACAACAATTGTGGCCCTTGCCATAACATGGGTAGGCACACCAATTGTCGGTTGCATCTTAGGATTCATTCTGACAAAAATCATGGATACCACCATGAAAAAAAGCACGGAACGAATCAAAAGAATCACTGGATATCTATTAATCCTCGTTTGTTGCTATGCAGCATACACGCTGGGATGTAATAACACCGGAAACGCGGTGGGTGTTTTCTTCGGAACGGGGGCCATAAAATCCAAGATGTTAGCTGGTTTTATCGGTGGTATTGTAATGGCTATCGGCGCTCTCACATGGGGTCGTCCGCTGTTGGAAAAAGTCGGCCTTAGTATAGTCTCTCTCGACCTCAATAGCGCCGTTGGCGCCCAACTTGCACAGGGGATAACCGCACACATTGCTGCCTCGCTTGGTTACCCAACATCAATGAACCAGGCTATGATCGGAGGTATCGCAGGCGCGGGACTCGCCCGAGGAATCAAGGCCATCGACATGAAGGTCATGAAAGAGATCGTCATCTCCTGGTTTCTGACCCCAGTCATTGGTGGCATAGTTGCATTTTGCTTGTATTCATTGCTGTCGCCTTTGTTAGGAGTCAAATAAATTTACAAAGAGGAGGAAGAAAATATGTTTAAGAAGATTCTCTATCCAACAAAATTCGAAGAATTCGCCCTGCCGATCCTGAAGAGTCTGGTATGTCTGAAAGCCGGCGGTCTGGAAGAGGTCATTATTGTGGATGTGATAGAAACGGAAAGCCTTCTTATAATCAGAGACTCTGGCCTTCCGCTCGATCTTGATCGAATCCGGGATTACGCTCAGAGGCAAATTGATGCCCTTGCGAACTATCTCAAAGCGGAAGGCATCGGCGTTAAAACGAAGATCGTGGCTGGTTCCCTGGTCCCCGAGATATTAAAGATAGCGGACAAAGAGGAAGTGTCGCTCATTGTGGCAGGCAGACAGAAGAGGGACATTCTTGGAGAGCTTTTTGTTGGTTCGACAACAGACCGCATTATAAGAAAATCAGCGCTCCCGGTTCTGGTGGCAAAATACCATGTTCTGAAAGAAATAGCGGGTGAGACAGTCGAACAATACTGCATAAATATGTTTAAG
>PEUB01000150.1 GCA_002780895.1 Nitrospirae bacterium CG02_land_8_20_14_3_00_41_53 | reverse complement strand
TAAAAGGGCAAAAATGCCCATCTATGAGATAACCTTATATGCGAAAACCCTTACTATATAAGGAATTGCGTTTTTGAAGCTCTTTGAAAATGGTCAAAAAGGCGTAGTGTAACTTTTTTGCCTTATAAGACGTTTTTACTTGACAAGCTATGATTTTTGTGTTAAAATAGTGGTGATGATAAAATAATAAAAAGGGAGGGTCACCACTATGTTTCTGAGAGTTGTTCGAATTAAAAAGGGTAGTCAAGTTTATAAATATCTGAAGCTTGTCAAGAGTATTCGCAAAAAAGACAAAGTCATCCAGAAGGTCGTTGTTAATTTTGGTAATATTAACCACTGGTCTCTCGAAAAGGTAAGAGAGCTAATTAACAAATTGGCAGAGCATTTTGACATTGATACCGGTCTGACCGAAGATGATATAGACCCACAGGGCAGTTTCTGTTACGGACCGTTTTTGCTTGCCGACTGTCTATGGAAACGGCTCGAGATGTCTGTCTTCCTTGAGAAGGCATTGAAAGAAAGAGAGTTTGATTTTGAGGTGGAAATGGCTATAAAGGTTATGGTGTTTAATCGCCTGTGTGATCCAAGAAGCAAGCATTCACTCCCCTTCTGGCTCAGGAATAAATACATTTCCGGTGTCAATCCCACAAAAATCAAAGAGCATCACTTCTATCGTGCGATGGACATACTTGAAGAATACAAAGACTCACTGGAGCAATGGATATTCTGGCACTTAACCAATCTGTTTAATTGCGATCTTTCACTGGTATTTTATGACCTCACATCAAGCTACTTTGAGGGCCAAGGACCGGGTATTGCATCTTCGGGCTACTCAAGGGATCACAGACCCGATTGTGAACAGATTCAGATAGGACTTTTAGTCAATTCCGACGGTATTCCAATTGCCCATACGGTCTTCAACGGCTCTATCAGTGACCAGAAGACATTACCAGATATTATCAGGAAAATGATAAAGACCTTTAACATTAGACAGTGCATATTTGTTGCCGATGATGGAATATTGAACAATAGCACTGCCCCACTCATCAAAAACGCAGGATTCAAGAGTATTTATTCCCTCAGTATGCGGAAAGAGAAATGTGCATTGGAAATTGTCAAAGAGCTTCCAGATGTTACTGATGAGAGATGGAATAGGTTAAAAAAGAACTTGTGGATATACGAGATATCAAAAAGAATAAATAACAAACGAATTGTTATAGCATTTAACCCAATAAGGAAAAAGGCACAAAGAGCGAAAAGAGAAAGAAGAATTCAGAAATCACTTGCATACCTTTCTTCCTTCAATGAACATACCAAAAGAGGTGCTCGTAAGAACAACAGAAAGGTAGAAGAGCAGATCGAAAGATGGCTCACCTCAAAGGGCACCAAAAAGTATTTCAGATTCAAACGCATTGGTCCTTACAATTTAACCTACGAGTTGAATGAGGATACTGTAGATGCCTCCACGAGTTTAGATGGAATGATAGTACTCTATAGTGATGCCAATGATCTATCTACCGAAGATATAGCCAAAGGTTATCGCACCCTTACCCAGGTTGAGAATGCCTTCAATGAAATCAAGAACTTCATTAAGTTGAGACCTATTCGCCATTATAGAGATTACAGAGTAAAAGCCCATGTTGCTATATGTGTTATTGCATACCTTATAGAGAGCTTAATAGACCAGAACCTGAAGAAAGCACAGATAAAAATCACTGCAAAAAGGGCATTAGACTTACTTCGTGATATATCTATTCATCGTCTCAATCTTGCAGGTAAATTACTGAACAAATCCGATTTGCCAACCGATCTCGAGATGAAAATATTAAAAAGTGCCGGATTGTTGAAATTTGATCGTATTGTGCCATAAGTGCTTGTCTAATAATAATATATGCTCTTTGAACAGAAAAGAGATGTAGTGTAACTCATTTTTTAAGACATTGATATATAAGGACTTACAGAGGGCACTGTCAAACTTGGGT
>PEUB01000085.1 GCA_002780895.1 Nitrospirae bacterium CG02_land_8_20_14_3_00_41_53 | reverse complement strand
GATGCTGAGCATCCTCTTTGCAAGTCGATTCCGACTGGATAAGATTTTTAAAGGGGAACTATAATTTGTGCAAACAAAATTTCAATATATTGTGTTCTTTTACAAGTTACAGACAAAATATAGCCAATATTTAGGGGCTTGACTATATATCATAAGTGATATATTATGAAAATATCAAATCTACCTGATAATGTTAAAATCTATCCAGGAGTTATGAGGACAATCAAAACAATTGCTCTCTCTGATAAGAAAACGGCTGGAAGAATTGTTCAGAGAATTATTGAATTGGGAATTGACCCGTTACCGATGACAGACGAATGTGATTCTGAAACTGTTTGGAACCTTACTAAAAAGAAAGTTTACGTCAAAAGGCTCAAATGTGTTGATATCTTAGATTACAGAATATTTTATGCTTATAAAAAATCCGGATTAATTTGTGTATATTGTATCGTTAAAAGAGATAAAGACACGTATAAGAAAGATTCTTTACATTATATATTAATAAAACTCCTTTATACTCAATGGAGGCAATGTCAATGAGGTCTATCGAGACAACGAGATATACTACAGCACCTCTTTTTAAATGGAGAATGCCTGAAAAGGTACTGTCGATCTTAGATTTGGATCAGATATGCGAAACCTGTGATTCAATAAAAGATAGCGAAATACAGAAGTTAAAGAAAGAAAATGAAAAACTCCTTAGACTAATAGAATTTCTTCAAGAGGAAATAAAGTCTTTTGAACTAAAAACAGCTCTAAATGAAAAAGCCATCAGCTTAAAGGAAATGGTTAAAGAATTTACATCAACACCTGACGGTCAATCAGCATTGCAGGAAGCATTTAAGAAAAGAGCCAAAGAATGGAAACAACTTGTTAATCTTGGGCAGATGAGTCGCATAAAATATTATAGACTTATAAAAGGTATGGACCAAAAGACATTAGCAAGGAGACTTGGTACTGCTCAGCCAAATATAAGCAGGATTGAAAGACCAGGTTATAATGTGCCAACTAAAACCTTAAAGCAGCTTAATAAAATTTTCAGAGTAAAAATGGAGGATTTAATTGGGGATTGATACTGGAATCAATTTTGTCGGAATTTCTTTAACTGAGATAGATTTCAAACTTAATAAGAATTTCAAACCACCTAAAGACGGCATATCAGTTGATATTATTTTTAAGACAAAAAATTCTTTTAGTCAGGATAAAAAAACACTTAATGTAACACTCTCTGCAACATTATTTGAGAGAACAAAAAATAAGCCATTCATGATGAAGGTTTCAGTCGAGGGAATTTTTAAAGCAAAAAATTATAAAGAACTATTGAAGTTTTCTAAAGTGCATGCCCCTGCACATTTATTCCCGTTTATTCGGGAAGTTGTTGGAAATACCACCATGAAGGCAAATATCCCCCCTCTTCTTTTGCCTCCGTTTAATCTCTCAGCCATGCTTTCAGCAAAGAAAGCTAAAAACCCCTTATAGATGTTATTTTAACCTGATGAAAGCAGGGTTTTATCAATTTAATCCAACCTTTAGCAAAAAGGATAAAAATCTGAAAATGGTTATGTCTGTATTAGATGGTGCCGACCTCGACCTTCTTGTTCTTCCGGAGTTCTTTGCTACAGGCTATCAGTTTACCTCAAAGGATGAAGTAGCGGAACTCTCAGAAGAGATACCCGATGGATCTACGACAGAGAGTCTTTCAAAATTGTCACGCAAGAAAGGCTTTTATATCGTTGCAGGTCTTCCGGAAAGAGATGGTGATAATTTTTTTAATAGTGCAATCCTTACTGGTCCGGACGGATTCATGGGGGTCTATCGTAAGACTCACCTTTATTTTGAAGAAAAGCTATATTTTAGTCCCGGTGACACAGGATTTAAGGTCTGGGATACAAAGATAGGCCGTATTGGCATTATGATATGTTTCGACTGGTTTTTCCCCGAATCAATGAGAGCCCTTGCACTTCTGGGCGCAGATATTATTGGACATCCTTCAAATCTGGTATTACCGTATTGCCCATATTCCATGCCTGTAAGGTGTCTTGAAAACAGGGTATATGCCATAACCGCAAACAGGATTGGTGAAGAAAGCAGAAAAGAGGGACAATCACTAAAATTTATAGGGCAAAGCCAGATTGTTTCACCCGAAGGGAAGATTCTTATCAAGGCGTCAGAAGAGGATGAGGATTTGTTGGTTGCAGAATTTGACCCTGAAATGGCAAGGAACAAATCGTTGAATTCTCTAAACAATATTTTTGATGACAGAAGACCCGAGATGTACTTTCTAAATAATAATCCCCCCTCGCCCCCCTTTAGAAAAGGGGGGCGAGGGGGGGATTGAGGCTTTTTCCAAAAAAATTGGATTACCTTACCTGGCCTATAAATATCAGTGATGCAAAAGCAATCCAGATAGCCCTTAGAGATAAGGTAAAAATCATTGCCTTAAAAAAACCACCGCAGTACATAGCCTCTGTTGACGCCTCTTTTACTGATGACGAGATTATTGCAGTAGCCTGTTTATATAAATATCCCGAGCTTGTTTATCTCGGTCATGAGACCGCAATTAGAAAGGCAAGCTTTCCTTATGTGCCAGGATATCTTACCTTCAGAGAAGGTCCAGCAATCATTGAGGCCATTAATAGCTTAAAGATTAAACCCGATATAATCCTTTTTGACGGTCAGGGGATTGCACATCCAAAAGGCATCGGCATAGCTTCTCATATAGGAGTCCTCCTTGATATGCCGACTATAGGGTGTGCAAAATCAAGACTGATAGGGGAATATAAAGAGCCCGGTTTTAAAAAGGGTGATTGGTCTTCTTTAAAATACAATGGTAGGACTGTTGGCGCAGTTTTAAGGACAAAAGGAAATGTCAGACCTCTTTTTGTTTCGCCGGGGCACAGGATTGATTTAAAAGCCTCGATTGAGATAGTACTTGGTTGTACCAGTAAATACAGAATCCCAGAGCCATTGAGGTGGGCAGATTTTATATCGAAAAAATTGAGGAGAGAAAAGTTAGGATGACCCGGTCCGGCCTTTTCCCATTCCCGCTTGACTGGAATCCTCTTTTTCTGTAACGCTGGCACGAAAGAAGGATTCTGGACGAGCCAGAATGACATCAAAAGCAAGTGTAGCCGCAGGCTTTAGCCTGCGTTAAAAAAATCAGCACGTCAGATGTAAGGCTGCAATTATGATCTTATCCTTTTGAAGTTTATTGAAAAGCTCAACTGCCTTCTCTGTTAGCGCTGCATGAACCTCGATGCCTTTTGATTCGAGATATGATATTGTATCTTTAGGAACTTTCATCAATCCAGAAGAACCGGTTCCGACTATCAAGACTTCAGGTTTTGCATTGATAACATCTGTGAGGTCAACGATGTGAAGATTATGGCCTTCCTTCCTCCACCATGAAGAATCAACCCTTCCTGGATAAATAATCACATCAGAGGTATAAGTCTTGCCGTTAATAGTAATTTTACCGAATGAGTAATGCTCAATCTTCATTTTATCTATTTACCCCTTCTCTTTCTAAGAAATAAATCCAAGCACCTTGACCGCAGGGTATTCTCAAGGTGCTGGATAAACATAACACTGCTTGTATTTCGCTTGCAAACTACTAACAAAATGCGAGCACTTTTGACTCTCTATGATAATCTATGATACTTTATGATACAAGTAAACATCTTGATATTTAAAGAAAAGTCTCAACGGGAGTGCATAGGGTTCTGGTGTCCCTCCTGGACTTCAAATCCAGTGTTGCCTGTTACAAACGGGCAGGGTGGGTTCGATTCCCACACACACCCGCCAATTCCGACTTGTCTACGTTCTTCTTTCTTATTAACGCGCCTCAGCTTTTCCAGTTGCATGTCTTGATAAGGCTGAACTTATTCCTTTTACAATGCCATCTAAATCTATATCTCTTACAGTCCTTGCATCAATTATCAGTGAATCATCTTTTATCCTTGATATGATTGGTGGATTGCCTTTTCTCAATCTTTCCTCAAGTCCATTAACTGAGATTTCATCGGATTTTACTGAATTCTTTCTACATATTCTCTTTTCCCCACAATCACGCCGCCCTGCGGCCCGCCAAGGAGTTTGTCACCGCTGAAGGTTGTTACATCAACCCCTGACCTTACAATCTGCTTAACTACTGGTTCATTCCTCTTTTCCCCTCTTTAATATTATATTCAAGGTTGGAATAACTCTCTGAGACTTGCTTGATATTTTCGAGTGCTCTTTTAGAGAGGATAGATCGGCATTCGATAATCTCTTTGCGCCTTGAATCAATCGTCTCTCTTATGGCCTGAAGCACATACCTTCTTGGATAGGTACTCAGCCATTCCATTCCTTGTTTACTCTTCAGGATTTCATCTACAGAAGGGAGGATAGAAAGTAGTTTCTGCTTTTCGTTCATGTATTTTTCTACCATAGAATTGAAATAAGGTCAATGTTTATCAACAAAAAATAAGCTAAGGCAGCGTATAAATTAATTTATGTTAAAATAAAAATGGTACTTTACCCATCTTAAATTCATATATATAATTCTTGAGGAGAGATTAAATGCCGATATTTATTGTTCATGAACACCATGCAAAAAGGTTGCATTTTGATCTCAGGCTTGAGATGGACGATGTATTAAAATCATGGGCTGTGCCAAAAGGTCCATCCATGAACCCAAAAGAAAAACGTCTTGCGATCATGGTTGAAGATCATCCTCTTGATTATTCAACTTTTGAGGGAATAATACCTGATGGGATGTATGGGGCTGGTGCTGTTGCAATATGGGATAGAGGAACATTCGAGATTCAGGGGGGGAGTCTTCAAAAAGGAAAACTCGGTATTGTATTTTATGGTAAAAAACTTAAGGGCGTATTTGCACTGGCAAGGATGTCAGGCAAGGTTAAGGAATGGCTGCTGATTAAGAAAACAGATAAATATGCGGATTATAACTTCATCTTGGAAACAGTCCTCAGGGATAGCCGTGAGTAACGAGTTACGAATAGTTGTGCCTCTTCTTAAGATAAGGGACCTTGACATCTCTTTCATTTCACCCAACAATCCTGTAAGGGTAGTTTCCGGTCTTAACCTTGAGATTAAGGAGGCCGAGGTCTTTGGCCTTGTTGGAGAGAGCGGATGCGGCAAGAGCCTAACCGCCCTGTCCATTATGGGAATCCTTCCTCATAATGCATTTGCAGAAGGTGAGATCAACTTTAAAGGAAATAACCTCTTAAAACTTGATAGTGAATCTATGAGAAGGCTCAGGGGGAAAGAACTTTCAATGGTATTCCAGGAGCCTATGACATCACTGAACCCGGTGCTTACAATTGGTTATCAGATAGCAGAGGTTCTTACCACTCACAAGGGTCTCTCAAAGAAGGAGGCAATGGCAAATACAATAGATCTTTTAAGGGCAGTTAAAATCCCATCCCCTGAAATCAGGATAAAAGAGTACCCACACCAGATGTCAGGAGGAATGAGGCAGAGGATTATGATTGCCATGGCGATAGCCTGCAAACCATCTTTGCTGATTGCAGATGAACCTACAACAGCCCTTGATGTCACAATACAGGCGCAGATACTCGACCTCCTTAGAAGTCTGAGGCAAGAGAGAAATATGGCCATTCTGTTGATAACCCATGACATCGGTGTTATTGCTGAAAATGCGAAAATGGCTGCTATCATGTATGCAGGAAGGATTGTTGAGATCTCTCAGGTTTCGCATATACTGGAAACCCCAAAGCACCCTTATACCATGGGACTTTTAGAATCCCTGCCTAAAATAAAGGGAGTTCCTTTGAAACCTATCCGCGGCTCTGTACCAAGGCCTGATGAACTTCCACCGGGCTGTAAATTTTCAGACAGGTGCCCATATATAATTCCTGAGTGTCAGAAAGAGGAGCCTGCCTTAAGAGAGATTATCCCGGGTCAATTCGCAAGGTGTATAAGATCTGAGGAGATTAAATGGGCATCATCGATGTAAAGGAACTCAGGAAATACTTTCCGGTCAAAAAGAGGGCATTTGCTAAGCAAGATTGGCTTAAGGCTGTAGATGGAGTGAATTTCTCTATAAGGGAAGGTGCGGTTTTTTCACTGGTTGGAGAAAGCGGCTCTGGGAAATCAACTGTTGCAAGACTTATTCTAAGGCTGATTACACCTACATCAGGGGAGATTTTTTTTCAGGGTAAGGATATTCAGGCACTAAGAGGAGATTCCCTTCGGGAATTCAGGAAATCAGCGCAGATAATATTCCAGGACCCATTTGCATCATTGAATCCGAGGATGACTGTATTTGATACCATCTCAGAACCCCTTAAAATACACAAGCTCGTTAAGAGGTCTGAGCTTAAGGATAAGGTTGTTAGCCTGCTTGTGAGTGTAGGTCTTCAGGCTGATGTTTTAAACCGCTATCCACACGAATTCAGCGGAGGACAAAGGCAGAGGATATGTATAGCAAGGGCACTTGCAGTCTCTCCAAAGGTAATAGTAGCTGATGAACCACTCTCTGCACTGGATGTATCCATACAGGCACAGATACTGAACATCCTTCAGGAACTTAAAAGCCAGTCAAACATCTCATTCCTTTTCATAAGTCATGAACTAAGAGTAGTTCAATATTTTAGCGATGAAATAGCTGTAATGTATCTTGGGAAAATAGTGGAATATGCAAAAACAGAGGGACTCTTCAATAATCCGCTTCACCCATATACGATTGAATTGCTTTCCTCAGCACCCAAAATAAAACCTGATGGTAAGAAAAGAGAAATTCTTAAGGGAGATGTTCCAAGCCCGATAGATATTCCTTCTGGATGTCCCTTCCATCCAAGATGCCCGAAAAGATTTGAACCCTGCGATAAAATTGTGCCAGTCCTGAAACAAGTTCAGAATCAAGAAGCAAAAGGGAGACTCGTCTCATGCCATCTATATTAATGAAAAGTAAGGCTATGGAAAAAATTGACAGAAGGTGAATGATTTGATTAACCTATAGTGTGACTTTATAGTTAACTTAAAGTTTACAAAAGGATTTATTATGAGTATTAATATTAAGACAAGAGCACATGTACTTATAGAAGAGGACATAGTAAAAGAAATAGATAAGCTTGTCGGCAAGAAAAAAAGAAGCAGTTTCATTTCCGAGGCAACAAAAAAGGAGTTAAAGAGGTTAAGACAGCTTTCTCTAATCAAAAAACTTAAAGGGGTTTGGAAGGACGAGGATCATCCCGAGTTAACAGGTAAAGAAGGCACTTACAAATGGGTGAGAAAGCTGAGGGCTGAAGACGAAAAAGCATTAAGGAAGAAACTTGCCTGATTACCTCCTTGATACCACTATAATAATTGACCATCTTAGAGATAAAAGTGGCGTCCCCGAACTCTTAGAGAGATTTTGCAGTGAGGGAGGACTATTATGCTGCACTCCTGTAAACATAGTAGAGGTCTATGCAGGGATGAGAGATAAGGAGAAAGCAGCTACAGACGAATTTCTGAATAGTCTTGAATACTACGATATAAGCAGAGAGATTGCAGGTCTTGCAGGCGAACTGAAGAGAAAATACTCAAAAAAGGGCGTTACTCTTAGCACGCCAGATGTGCTTATTGCTGCTACTGCTATTAAAAAACATCTAACACTTGTAACGAACAATCCAAAACACTTCCCTATAGAAGGGCTGATGATATACAGCTATGAGAGATAAAAGAATCATTCCCTTTCCAAGCCTATGCCTACCTCTTTATTGACCAGACAGCATTAATGAATATAAAATTAGGCCATACAGCCAAATCAATTTTTAAGGGTAATATATGAAAACTTGGACGCATCCTGGCGGCAAACTCAGAGAACTTGGGGCTGAATCATTAACAGATGCAGAGCTATTGGCAATTCTTATCTCCACCGGCACAAAAGGCAAACCTGCCGAGAAAGTTGCGCAGGAAATCCTTGATAAATTCAGCTCTTTCAAGGGTATGGCGAATCAGCCCCTTGAAAAGTTTCTCGAAATTAAGGGACTTGGAGATGTTAAGATTATCAGAATTGCAGCAGCTTTTGAGATCGCAAGAAGGATTGTGAATCAGGTGTTAAAAGAGTATAATAAAGAATAAAAAATGGAGGTTAAAATGGCAGAGGTTGCCATAAAATTACCCAAAGAGAAACTGATTGAAGGGCTTTCTACGCTATCTTTTAAAGAGATAAAAGAAATAATGGATTCTCTTATTCAGAAAAAGCTACTTGCCCCACCTTCTGCAAAAAGTATTTATAAAAAAGCCTCAGAAATTACAAAAAAGAAGAGATTGCCTGTTGAAGTTGCAGAAGAGGCGGTTAGGTGGGCAAGAACGAAAAAGTAATAATAGATACAAATATTTTCATTTCTGCCTTTGGATGGGGAGGCAGACCTTTAGAAGTTGTTGAGCTATTAGAAAAAGAAGAAATAAGAAACTGTATCTCAGAAGGAATCTTTAACGAGCTTTTTGTCACGCTTTTGTACCCGAAACTTAGTTTCCCAATAAAATTTCAAACAGAAATTTTGGAATTTGTTCTGGCACATTCAGATTTTTATACACCGAAAGAGAATCTGAAGCTTGCTCCCGATCCGAAAGATAACAAGTTCATAGAATGTGCACTCACAGCCAATGCAAAGTTTATAATAACGGGGGATAAAAGTTTTCTGTCTCTAAAACAGTTTAGGGGCATTAAAATCACTACACCAGAGGATTTTCTGAAGATGAGGAAATGACAAATGAAGAAAACCAAACTCACCGGAAAACCCTCCTGAATTCCTGACATTTCATAGTAAAAATAAACCTCAATAATTCTGTATTACAAAAAAGCTTATAACCGCTTGATAATCATAGTTTTATTGAAATTTGTGTGAAAATTTATGTATAAATAGTATTACAATATTTCAAAATACAATTTTATATATTGACAATATTTTAAAATTATGGTAATATTTTCTCAAATAAGGGAATAAATAAT
>PEUB01000078.1 GCA_002780895.1 Nitrospirae bacterium CG02_land_8_20_14_3_00_41_53 | reverse complement strand
GTGCTGATGATTGGTCCTCCTGGTTCTGGGAAGACAATGCTTGCCAGACGGCTTCCGACAATACTGCCGGGCATGACATTTGATGAGGCATTAGAGACGACAAGAATCCATAGTGTTGCCGGCCTCCTCAAAGATGGACAGCCTTTGCTTGCAATAAGACCTTTCCGCTCACCGCATCATACAATATCAGATGTTGCATTAATTGGCGGTGGACAGGTACCAAAACCTGGTGAAGTGAGCATCGCTCATAATGGAGTCCTTTTTCTTGATGAGTTACCAGAATTTAAGAGAAACGTCCTTGAGGTTTTAAGGCAGCCTATCGAAAATGGGGAAGTGACCGTATCAAGGGCTGTAGCGTCTATAACTTATCCGGCCAGCTTTATGCTCGTTGCTGCCATGAACCCCTGTCCATGCGGATATTTTGGAGACAGCAGACATCAATGCACATGCACCCCGGGTCAGATTCACCGTTACAGGCACAGGGTTTCAGGCCCGCTTCTTGACAGGATTGATATCCATATAGAAGTCCCGGCAGTGCCTTATAAAGAATTATCTAATGAATATTCAGGGGATAAATCAGAGGACATAAGAAAACGTGCTGTTACTGCAAGGGAGATCCAGCTTGAACGTTTTAAGAATGATAAGAAGATTTATTCAAATGGGCAGATGAAGACAAGGCATATAAAGAAATATTGTAAGCTTCATCCTGATGCGCAAGCACTTCTTGAAACTGCGATGCACAAACTCGGCCTTTCTGCAAGGGCATATACGAGGATACTGAAATTATCCCGCACCATTGCAGATCTTGAGGCATCAGAGGAAATCCAATCCCACCATGTCTCAGAGGCCATTCAGTACAGGACACTGGATAGAGGGGTGTATTAAGATTTTTAGAACTTCGGCTTTAATCCAGCCTGTTTACACAATTCATTGGCTGTAATTCTATCAATTGTTCGAGTCAAGTTACATAAAAGTAAGCAGATCCAATCAAAACTCGTCAAAACACCTGATTTCCTAAATTTTTTTAAAATGTTGTATGGTGTTATTGGGTCTTTTGAGTTAAAATATAACTTTACGAGAAAGCTATAATTAAAAAAAGAATAAGGAGGAAAGAGTGAAAAAACAGCTAATGTATATCGCATTCATATGTTTGCTTTTAACTGTTTCAGGCTGTGGGTATAACGTGATGCAGGCGAATGAAGAGGCTGTGAAGGCATCATGGGGTGATGTTGAGGCAGCATACCAGAGGAGAAATGACCTCGTCCCGAATCTGGTGGAGGTTGTCAAGGCGTATGCAAAGCATGAGAGGGAAACCCTTACGGCGGTGACAGAGGCAAGGGCAAAGGTCGGCACTATACAGATGTCAAAGAATATGCTTGATGACCCGAAGACATTTACTCAGTTTCAGGATGCACAGTCTGCAATGAGCAGTGCACTTTCAAGGCTTATGGTTGTGGTAGAAAGATACCCTGACCTTAAGGCAAACCAGAACTTTCAGGACCTCCAGCATCAGCTTGAAGGAACAGAAAACAGGATAAATGTTGCACGCACGCGTTATAACAAGACTGTGGAGATATTCAATACCTCGATAAGGGTATTTCCCAACAACTTAACAAATTCGGTTTTGTTGCATCTAAAACTTAAAGAACCATTCAAGGCTGAGGCAGGTACTGAGAAGACGCCGAAGGTAAAATTCTAAATTGAAGATTAAGGGGAGGGGGATAGTATTTAATTGTTTTTTAATCACTATTATTTTTTATGTTCTATTTTTACTTTTTGTTCCTTCTGCCCACGCTCTTGATATCCCTAAACTTCAAGGCTATGTAAATGATTATGCTAATATGATATCTCCTTCAGCAAAGGCTGAACTCGAGAATGAATTGAGGACCTTCGAACAAACAGACTCAACACAGATAGTCATCCTGACCATTCCGTCCCTTGAAGGTGAAGAGATTGAAGATTTTGGCATTAAAGTCGGTGATACCTGGAAGATCGGTCAGGCAGGCAAAGACAACGGCATAATCTTTATTGCTGCAAAACAGGACAGGAAGATGAGGATTGAGGTGGGACGGGGGCTTGAAGGAAGGTTAACGGACTTGATGGCAGGCAGGATTATTGACCTTGTCATAAAACCGAGATTTAAAAGAGGAAATTTTGACGGTGGTTTCATTGCAGGAGTATCTTCATTAATAGACGCAACAAGAGGAGAGTTTAAAGATAGCGGAAATCACCATCCTCAGAAACATGAGAGGTCTTCACAAATCCTCACCTTCCTGATTTTCGGGGGAATGATACTGCTTGTCCTCGGAAGTTTCTCCCGTATCATTGGAGGGCTTGGGGGTGCGGTCGGATTACCGCTTTTTATGTATCTCATGGGATTACCTCTTGGGTTTGTCACATTAGTAATTCTCGCCATTTTAGGATTGGGTGCCGGGCTATTTCTTCCTGTGATTTTCTCATCAGGAAGGCATTATAGAGGCGGAGGTTTCTGGTATGGTGGAGGTTATAGTGGTTCTGGTGGCGGATTTGGCGGAGGGTTCGGCGGCGGCGGCTTTGGAGGAGGAGGGGCGTCAGGAGGCTGGTGATGAAACATTATTCAAAGGCAGATAAATTTTTTACTGAAGAAGGGAAAAAACGGATAGAGGAAACAATCCACGATGTTGAATCCCGCACAACCGGAGAGGTTGCTGTTATGGTGGTCAACGGCAGTGACCAATATATTGAGGCTGAGGCAATGGGCGGCGTACTTATAGGAAGTCTTTTATCTCTGATTGTAACAATTTCATATTTTCATTCATCAATCTGGCCATATATCCCCCTGAGTTTTTTATTCTTTTTCCCCTGTAGATTTATATTTAAAAAAGTGCCTATACTTAAGACTACCTTTATAGGAATAAAAAGGAAAGAAGATGCAGTAAGGCTCAGGGCTGTGAGGGCATTTTATGAAAAAGGGCTTTATAAAACTAAAAAAAACACAGGTGTTTTATTTTTTCTGTCCCTGCTCGAAAGAAAAGTCTGGGTACTTGCGGACAAGGGCATTTATGAAAAGATTGAACAGGAGACCCTGAATAAATTTGCAAGGATTGTTTCCGAAGGAATAAAAGATGGTCGCGCCTGTGATGCCCTCTGCGAGGCTATTAAAGAGGCAGGAGATTTACTTTCCCGTTATTTTCCTGTAACACCCGACGACGTAGATGAGCTGGCGGATGAGGTAATGACTGACGAGAGTGAATAAGACAGGATGAAAACTCATCCGGTATCCCGGCCATTGCAGTCTCTGTTTTCTTTGACATGCAGACTTAATAGGCAGACATGAGGTACTGGATAAATATTATACTGCCATTAATTGGCATTACTATTGTTATTTTATATAGTATTTGCGGAGGGGCATGCGAATACTTGCGGGGCACCATCTTTGGTTCAAGTCTTAATTATTTGGGGATCTTCTATATGGGGATGTTAACCCTTTCTAATCTTCTGAAAAGGGGTTTAATCTTTTTATTTTTACTATCCTTTGGCCTGGGGGCAGAGTTGTATCTTTTAGGATTTCAAATAAATAATAATGTTTTTTGTTTCTACTGTCTGTCTTTTGGCGCTGTTATTTTTCTTCTATTTTTATTAAACTTTGAAAAGTCTAAAAAGATTTTTATAACCATTTCTGTAGTTTTTGGCCTCATTCTGTTTTCAGTTTTATTTAAAGGGTCGCTTACCCCTGCTTATGCAGAGGACATCCTACAGCCTTCTTTTGGTAATGGTCAGATAAAGGTGAGATTATATACGGATTATTTTTGTGGTCCCTGCAGTGCGTTAGAGCCGAAATTAGAGCCTGTAATTACCGATTTAGTTAAAAAGAATATAATAAACATTACGTTTATTGATACGCCTATTCATGCCCAGACCACTTTATATGCAAAGTATTTTCTTTATATTGTAAATGAGAAGAAAGAGTTCGATCATGTCCTTCGTGCAAGGGCTATCCTATTTGAAGCAGCAAAGGAAAAGATAACCGAAAATGAAAAATTAAAAGCCTTTTTAAAGAAAAAAGGTATAGGATTTAAGTCATTTGATACAAAGTCTACATTTGGTGTTTTTAGTAATTACTTAAAGGAAGATAAAATTACTGCTACACCTACCTGTGTAATAAACAATAAAGGAAAGAAGAACCGGTTCACAGGACTTAATATCATAAAAGCCCTTGAAAGTTTGAAGTAAATTATTCTTTTTAGTCCTTATCAGTAAATTCAAACTTCAAAGAACAATGACCAAATAAGGTCAGCCTGCGTGTCCCTGATGCCTTTGGGTAAAATGCAAAGCGTGCTATGGACTTTTGAGACTGTTTACAAACTCCCTGTTTTCGATATACCATTCAACGGTTTTTTTGATGCCTTCTTCTATTGTGGTCTTTGGATACCAGTTCAACTTCTCTTTAGACTTTTCAATATGTGCCCAAGTTGCAAAAACATCAGCAGGATGTCTGGGTAAAAACTTCATAACAGCCTTCTTACCGAGGGCATCTTCTATCAGGTTTATCACATACATTAACTCAACAGAGTTGTCACTGCCGAAGTTGAATATTTCGTATCCAGCAGGCTGGAGGCATTTTAATGTCCCCTTAGCTATATCATCTATATAAGAAAAATCCCTTTGCTGTTTGCCGTCTCCAAACACAGTTATCGGGATACCATTATCTATATTTTTTATGAATATAAAGATGCTCATGTCAGGCCTTCCTGCAGGGCCATATACTGTGAAATATCTCGGTATACTTATATCGAGGCCATACAGATAATGGTAACTGTAGCAGAGGACTTCAGCGCCCTTTTTTGTTGCTGAATAGGGTGCTAAAGGAGAATCAGTTTTATCTGTCTCCTTAAAAGGCATTTTGTTAAGACCATAAAGGCTTGAAGTGGATGCTAAAACGAACTTATTGATACTAAATTCCTTGCAACACTCAAGAAGATTTAAGGTGCCCTTGATATTAGTATCAAGATAAACCCATGGGTCTTCTACAGATGCCCTCACCCCTGCCCTCGCAGCAAGATTGATAACAGCATCCAGTGTATGACGGGAAAAAATTGTTTTGACCTCATTGAAATTTCCAATGTCACATTGATGAAAGTTGAATTCTGTACTACTTTTGGCCTTTGACCCTTGACCCTTGACCCTTAGTTTATTAAGTCTCCATTCTTTCAATCGTGGATCGTAATAATCATTTATATTGTCAATGCCGACGACATTTGTACCCGAATCAATAAGTTGCTCCGTTACCTTCCACCCGATAAATCCAGCACATCCTGTTACAAGAACAGTTTTCATTATTTCACCTCTATTTTTCATAACACACCCCCCCAACCCCTCTTGATAGAGGGGAGGCTATAATTCTTATTTCCCCTCTATCAAGAGGGGATTAAGGGGTGTGTATATTTACTTTCATGAATAATATGGCTAAACCCTTTTCTTAAGCCATTTCTTAGGGTCAGCGACAACAAATCTATTATTCCCGTCTGAATAAACAACCTTGGCTATCCTCGAATTCAGCATCATCCTCTTACACATCATGCAGGGCTCAGAATAACATTCCCTCTTTCTATCATCGATACCCGATATATATATTGTTGCCCCCCTTAATTCATCAACAGAGGCACGAATAATTGCATTTGCCTCTGCATGAACGCTATAACAAAGTTCGTATCTCTCACCATGTGGAATCTGGAGTTCTTTCCTTGTACACTTACCCACCTCAAGGCAGTCCTTCATCCCTACCGGAGCACCATTATAACCAGTACCTACAATAATGTTGTCCTTTGTGATAACCGCACCGTACTTTCTTCTTAAACATGTAGCCCTTGTTGAGACTGCCTTTGCAATGCCGATAAAATATTCATCCCAGTCAGGTCTGAGTCTTTTTGTTTTTTTCATGATATATATAATAGTAGCTTATAGGTTTACAAGCTTGCAAGCTCGGAAACTTCAACTTAAACGAAAAATTTAATGCAAAATCAGGTGCTCCCGAAGTATTTGGGCCCTCGATTGACAAAGCTGTTTCCCGCTGGATTACAGATAAACTTTCCTGGCTGTCGGCAAATATCGTCGAAAAGATTATTCAGGAATTCCCTGATCTGAACAGGGAGCAGATTCCCGCATGTCTCGATTTTGCACGTTGGCTCAAATCAAAAAAGAAGTAAAGAAAGTCTTGAGAGACTATCTAATCAAAGTTCAAAGAGATATTCCTGTTGATTTAGCGATATTGAACGGCTGCCCGCCGAAAGAGATTAAGTCAACGTAATCAACAATGTCCCCAAAGTTCACTCTTAGAGTGCTCGGAATAGCCGCTCCTGCCATAGAAAGTACCCATCAAGAATCCAGAATGCGATTGCTGGAAAGTAGGCAAGATAAACGAAGTACTGGTTGGATAATCAAGATAGCATTTAGCCATGGGTAAGAGCAGGTAATCTTCTTATCTTTTTTATCTCCGCCGCAGTTGAAGAGTGAGTTACATGATATAAATCCCAAGCCAGCTGTAAATTAAGCCAAAACTGTGCCTCCATGCCGAAAAGTTTTTCCAGACGAAGTGCTGTATCAGGGGTTATCCCCCGCTTACCTTTAATCAGTTCATTAACACGAGGATACGAAACCCCAAGTTTTTCCGCCAATTCACTCTGTGTCATTTTCAGGGGTTTGAGAAACTCTTCCAACAGCATTTCGCCGGGATGTGTCGGCGGACCATTTTTGGGTATGCGAATCATCTTCCTCCACCTCCTTATTCAGTGGTAATCGGTAATTTCTACGTTCTCTGCGCCATCGTCTGTCCACACAAAGCAAATGCGGGATTGATCGTTAATCCGTATGCTTTGCTGTCCCTTCCGATCATCTTTAAGGGCTTCCAGAAAGTTAGCAGGCGGAATTCTCAAGGACTCCAAGGAAACGACTCCATTTAGTTGATCGAGTTTTTGTTGTGCCACCCGCCAAATTTGTTGCGGACAGATATGACGCGCCTCTCTGGTATTTTGCCTATCAAAAATATCCTCTGTGCCCTTGTCACGGAATGATTTTATCACCAGGCTTCCTCTTTTTTAAGATTGCTGCCTTAATAAAATTATAACGGGTAACGAGTCCGTAGAAAAAGTCATTTTTAAAAAGTCCCTGCTTTCTTAAAATTTATATCAGTTATTTTCTGGGTTTATTTCTCCCGAAGACCCTTTTTCGGTGAAGGTTTCGGAAATGCTTTCCACACGCCCCTGAAGAAAACATACCTGGCGCACTTCGCTCGTATCAGGATTCCTTAAACATCTCTCACGCACTTCGCATACACGGCAATCAGTCTTTCGGCTTCGAAATTTGATCGCTGTGTTCCTATCCAAAATCACGTTGCTGCCGTTTCGGTAGAGGCGCTTGCCCGCAGGACAAATGCAGAACCTCTTGTCCTCGCTTATCGTGAACTCTTTTGCCCGATATAATTCGCTTGCCCCGAAGTATTTTGCCCGCTCTTTCCTGAACTGTTCTTTATATTTCTCAACATTTCCTCTATTCGTTGTCTGTGATGTTGCTCTTGATCGGCTTGCCTGTCTTGCCCGGCTTGTCATCGTTTTCTTTGAGCCATTGTTTTATCTTTTTTACTTTGCTTTTGATGGTCTCAACGTACTTTTCTTCCTGCTCGATTATCCCTTTGTCTTTCTCCTTAATATCCATTTCACGATGCCTTGTGAGTATCTGCTTTATCGCCTGCTCCATCTTGTCTTTCTTGTGCTGAAGCTCCTCCTTGGTCCCGCTCCACTCCTTGGAGGCATTGGAGGGCATCTTACATCCATCTACTGCAAACATCTCCTTGCCGATCAGCCCCATTTCGTCACACGTCAGTAAAACCTGAAGAAATAATCTGATGATCTCTTGATCCGCTGATGAGATGAAATCTGCTATGGTTGTAAAGTGAGGCCGGGTGTCTGCTGATAATGCCATGAATACTATGTTCTCTTCACAGCAACGCACTATCTTCCGGCTTGAGGTTATACCCCTTGAGTAGGCATACAGTATTGTCTTTAAGGGGATCGCTGGGTCATATGCAGGCGCGCCCATATCGTCGTTGTTGTATCGCAGGTCAAATATGGACAGGTCTATTTCATTATCTATTAAATAATGAAGGGTATGTTCAAAGCTAACCCCTGTTGTGGTTTGCTCTTTGTAATCATATGGCGTTTTTATGAGGGTTTCAAGACTTTTTCTACAGGTTCAACGACCTAAATCAGTGGCGGCTGAAAGCCATCCGCTGGATTTGATTTGTTAGCCCGTATTCAGTAAATATCTAATTGTATTTTGATTGTCTCGCCGATCCTTAGCATCTCTTCTTCTGAAAACACGCCGGCACGTTTAAATAGTCGTAACTTGCTTACAGTAGTTAGCTGATCGGCCATCGCCTTACTTTTTTTGCCGTCAAATATAACAAGCGCCTCACTGGGATATAGACGATCTGCCTTGCTTGTTAGAGGAACAACCTGAACTCTATTGAGAAACTTATTTGACGCATCATTGCTAACGATAACAGCAGGGCGTTTTTTCCTAATTTCTCCACCAATTGAAGGATCAAAATTAACCCACCAAATCTCACCTCTTTTCATGGGCTATATCCTTAAAAGTTGTCTCTGCCCACTCCAAGGCTTCATCTTCCCGCTTTTTGTCTTTTGCCATTTGGGCGTAGGCCGATTCCAGATTTGGGTGTACGACATGTGGGCGTACCAGTTCCTCAACAAATTTACTAATTTTGCGCGGGCCAATGATCTTATAAAGACCTTCATAAATTTTCTCATCTACTGTTATAGTCAACTTCTTTTGCATTTAAATCCCCCATTCTTTATACGTATAGTATACGTATTTATTTCGGGTATGTCAATGCCTAAATAGGTAACCTAATTTGAATATTTTAGGCATTAGTAAAATAGTAAAATAGGGTCAGGTCTTTACTTTTACTATTTATCATTTACAATCCTGCTTATTGTTGTATAATACAACCCAAGATAA
>PEUB01000025.1:423-9739 GCA_002780895.1 Nitrospirae bacterium CG02_land_8_20_14_3_00_41_53 | reverse complement strand
CTACATGTCCTATCGTTCCTATGTTTGCATGAGGTTTTACTCTCTCAAATTTAGCCTTTGCCATATTTCCTCCTCTTTTACAGTTGTTAGTGAATAGTGGTCAGTGAATAGTAAAAAAAACTGTTCACGGTTCACTGTTGTTTACAAAGCCCATGACCGGGATTGAACCGGTGACCTCATCCTTACCAAGGATGTGCTCTGCCGACTGAGCTACATGGGCAACTTAGCTCAGAGCAATTAGCTAAGAGCCAAGAACTGCTATTAATATCGAAGTATATTTCATCTCTATGCTCTTTGCTCATCGCTCACATCTTCATTGGAGCGGGAAACGGGATTTGAACCCGCGACCCTCAGCTTGGAAGGCTGACGCTCTACCACTGAGCTACTCCCGCACACCTTACTAATAAGACCATAAGTAAAGTCACATACCTTTAACTATTCTGTCATGCTGGCTTGTTCAGCATCTTTCTTCAAGAAGGATTCCAGACAAGCTGGAATGACAGACAATGTGGTCTTGCTCTATGAACTCTAAACTGCAAAATTTGCAAAGCAAATTTTGCTGGTGGAGAGGGGAGGATTCGAACCTCCGAAGGCTGTGCCGACAGATTTACAGTCTGCTCCCTTTGGCCGCTCGGGAACCTCTCCATGGAGCCACCGAAGGGAATCGAACCCCCGACCTGCTGATTACAAATCAGCTGCTCTGCCTGCTGAGCTACGGTGGCCTCATCACATTCTTATTTCCAGTAAAAGCGGAAAAAGACAACACTTATCCCTTTATATTGAAATGGTTATTTAACAACTTTAATTATAAAATGGTCAATTGTAAAAATTCAACAATAACTTCAGTTATTTCTTTTTTTCTTGCTAAAATTAGTTCTTATGCAGTCTTTGTCGCAATATCTCAAAAGCAAATATACCAGCAGCAACAGAAACATTAAGAGAGTTTATTTTGCCTTGCATAGGAAGTTTGACTAAAATATCACAGCTTTCTCTTACCGTCTTCCTTAGCCCTTTACCCTCAGAACCAATCACAAGGGCTAAAGGCACTTTAAAATTTAGATCCCACACTATCTTCTCTGCATCCGCCTCGGCACCAATTATCGTTATGCCCATTTCCTTCATTTCATACATTGCGTGCTTTATATTTGCTACTATGGAGACCGGTACATATTCAACAGCACCAGCAGAAACCTTTGCGACTTCAGAGCCGAGGGTAACAGACCTATGTGATTGGATAACTATGCCATGAATACCTGCAGCATCTGCTACTCTCAATATGGCTCCGAAATTTCTCGGATCTTCGACACAGTCGAGTATTATAAATAGTGGAGTTTCTTTTTTCCTTGAAGGGATACCGAGTAATTCATCGAGACTAACATAGCCTTTTGGAGAAACCTCTGCTGCAACTCCCTGATGTCCTTTTATAAAACTACGATCAAAAAAATTAGGGTCTAATATTTTGAAAGGTATATTTCTTCCTTCTGCTTCTTTTTTTAACTCAAGTACTTTTTCATGTCTGCTTGAAGATATAAAAATACCTTTTATATTTCTGCCTGCTCTTAGTGCCTCCAGCACTGGGTTCAGGCCGTAAATCCATTCACTATCCGACCTTGACCTTCCAGTCTGTCCTGTCTTTTTTATCTTCAAGGATGATCCCTTTTTCTTCGAGTTCTTTTCTGATTGCATCTGCCGTGTGCCAGTCTTTTCTTTGTCTTGCAGCCTGACGTTCCCTTATTTTCTCAGGGATGTCTTTTTCAGAAAGCCCGATTTTTCTTATCTTCATTAATGACAGGTACCACTCATAGGGGGTTCTGCCGAATATATTAAGGATAATTCCGGTTTCACGGAGTAGTTCTTTTGTCTTCAATAAAAGCTCTCTGTCTTTTGAGCCTGATGGTTTATTGTCGAGAAATCTGTTTGCCTCCCGTATTAATTCAAAGATATGTCCGAGTGCAAGGGCAGTATTAAAATCATCATCCATTGCCTCTTTGAATTTCTCTTGGAATGAAAGAAGTAGTCCTTCAAAGATTTCCCCGGCATTTGAAAACTCTTCTTTCCCGCTATCTTCTTTTTCAAAAAAATCATTAATCCTGACAATTGTGGAGTAATATCTATCTATAGAACTCTCAGCCTCACGTAATTGCTCATCAGAAAATTCTACCGGACTCCTGTAATGTGTAGAAAGTAAGAAAAACCTGACTACCTCGGGATCAAACTTATCAAGGACTTCTTTTATTGTAAAGAAATTACCCAGAGACTTTGACATTTTTTCTTTATCAATTGTAATGAATCCATTATGGACCCAATACCTTGCAAAGGGTCTTCCTGTAAATGCCTCTGACTGCGCAATCTCATTTTCATGATGGGGGAAAAGTAAATCAGCGCCGCCGCCATGGATGTCAAAACTCTCGCCGAGATGTTTTATAGACATTGCAGAGCATTCAATATGCCAGCCCGGCCTGCCTAAGCCCCAGGGACTCTCCCAAGATGGCTCGCCTTCTTTTGATTTTTTCCATAAAGCAAAATCTAAAGGGTTTTTCTTCCTCTCATCCACTTCAACCCTTGCCCCGGCTGTCATCTCTTCCATGTCCCTCTTTGATAACTTCCCATATCCAGGGAATTTGGCCACTGAAAAATAAACGCTGCTATCAACCTCATATGCATAACCTTTTTCAATAAGTCCTTTGATAATTCCTATTATCTCTTCAATGTGTTCTGTTGCCTTTGGTTCCACATCAGCCCTTCCAACACCAAGCCTGTCCATGTCTTTGTAATACTCAGCTGTATATTTTTTTGCAACTGCATCCCAGGTAATGCCTTCCTGCTTTGCCCTGTTGATTATTTTGTCATCTATATCAGTAAAATTCCTTACATATTTCACATCAAAACCTTTATACCTCATATATCTCCTTATCACATCAAATACAATAGCGCTTCTTGCATGTCCTATGTGGCAATGGTCATAAACAGTTACTCCGCAAGCATATATCTTTACCTTATTAGGAATCAATGGTACAAATTCCTCTTTCCTGCCAGTAAGCGTGTTATAAATCTTCATCTTCCCTCTTTATTATACGTATAAATCATGTATAGAATTATACAACAATTCTCATGATGACAAGGTGAAGACCGTTTTGGTAATATATTTTTGATGAAACCTATCAAAACAAAAAACTTTGACATGAAAACCATGATTGCAGATTACATGGAAAACGGTTTTCTCGATAACATCATTGATATGTTTAAACACAATAAAAGCCTTTATGAATATGTCGGGGACTTACTAACAGATGAAAGGATGAGGGTAAGGCTTGGGATTTCAGCGCTTATTGAGACATTAAAAGTAGAGGATTCAGAAAATATACCAAAAGCCATCCCGTATATCCTTCCACTTTTGAAGAATCAAAATCCAGTCTCCAGAGGCGATGCAGCCTATCTCCTCGGGGTAATCGGACGCAGAGATGCCGTCCCTTTCCTTAATAAAATGGCAAAAGATGAAGATGCGAATGTAAGGATTATCGCGAAAGAAGCGATAGAGGAGATTAAGTCAAACTTGCAATCACTTTAACCCATTCCGTTATTAAACCCCGAACACCCCACTTTTATTACTTGACAAATGGTTTATTCATCCTACATAGTTAACTTGCAGTTTTTAAAGCTCGTTAAGGGTTTTTAAAGGTTAGCAAAAAAAATTACAAAAGGAGGAAGGATGAGTACTAGGCTTTATGTAGGCAACATCTCTTTCAAGGTAACGGAGGATGATGTGAAGGAACTGTTTTCTCAGGCAGGTGAGGTTGTTTCTGTCAAGCTTATTAAAGATGCAGCTACAGGTAGGTTGAGAGGGTTCGGCTTTGTGGAGATGGCCTCAAACGAAGAAGGTCAGAAGGCGATTTCCATGTTTAATGGCAAGGCCTTCATGGACAGAAACATTGTTGTTAACGAGGCGAAACCGCAGGAAAGGCGCGAGAGAGATTATCCCAGGGAAAGAACTGGTTTCGGCAGGGGGGGAAGAAGATAGGGTTTTCTATATAGGTTTTATCCAGCCAGCAAAGTCAGGATTTCTTTAGGAGCATCGAGCCAGTTGAAAGGCCAAGTTCTTTAGAAACCACATCACACTTGGATTGGAAAAGGAAGAATATTTTCTTTTCAGTGCCTATGAGTGTCTCAAAGTTGCCCTGTCCTTTGCTTATCACCAGTTGAGCATTATTGAATACCTTCTGAAATGCGGAGGATGTCCACTCGAGGATTGTGCCAACAGCTTCAGAGCCGTTGTCAATTACATCGCACACTCCTGTAAGGCCTGATTCTTCGGCATCCTCCATAGTGGAATCGTTAATTACAGGTGAGCCCTTAACGACCGCCTTAACTTCCTTGCCGAGCTGGATCAGGGTCTCTATAAGAAGCCTGTCAAATACAATCTCTCCTGCATTGTCCGTAAGGTAAAGGATTTTATCTGCGATAGAAATAGCATTTTTAAAGCTGTTGTAGTCATCCGCGGCTAATTGGTTGTTAAGTGCCTTGCGGATGGTTCCCTCAATGTCTACAGAGGTAAATATTCCAAAGTCTATTACATTCCCGGCAATTGCAAGCCTTGTAGATATCCATAAAGGGTCAAGACTTTTTTCAATAGTGGTTTTCAAGGAAGGATATAGTCTGAGTACAATCTGGTTATATTCAGATTTTATCTCCTTGAATGGATCTATGCCGAGCATCTGCCTTATTTTCTTGTGGATAAATGTGGTTGTATATGCAGGTGGTTTTGATATATCGGTATTCTGGATATAATCGAGAGTACTTTTTAGTATAGTCTCCCGTAATGATTCGTCTTTCGTCCCGAACCTGAGTGCAATAATAGATTGCCTAAGGAAGCATGGAAAACAATCGAGATGTACTCTCATCTTTAGCTGTTATAGCCTTGCAGTGTCCTTGACTTTTTCTCGACTTCTCCTGCCATCTTTCTCCTATAATCTTTCAGTCTTTTTACAACCTCAGGGTCTTTCCTGCCGATAATCTGGGCTGAAAGGATTGCGGCATTTTTTGCACCTGCCTTGCCTATTGCCATTGTCGCAACAGGTACACCAGGCGGCATCTGGACTGTAGAAAGAAGGGAGTCAAGACCATTAAGAGGTGATGAATCTATAGGCACACCTATCACAGGGACGATTGTGTGCGCTGCAATTACTCCAGCTAAGTGGGCTGCCATACCCGCACCTGCGATAATCACTTCGATGCCCTTCTCCTCAGCCTCAGATGCAAGTCGTATTGTCAGTTCCGGTGTTATGTGAGCAGAGGCAATAACTGTCTTATAAGAAATCCCGAGTTTTTTAAGTATCTTACCCGCCTCGTCCATAACAGGCATGTCAGAATCACTTCCCATGACTATCAAGACCTGTGTCTTCATGTTTTCTCCTTGTTAAATGCATTATCCCCAATATCCTTTCTGTAATGCATCCCGTCAAAACTTATCTTTTCTACTGCGTTATATGCCTTTATTTTTGCACCTTTTATGTCAGCTCCAGTAGCCGTTATGCTGACAACCCTTCCACCTGATGTAATTATATCCTTATTGCTAAATGATGTACCCGCGTGCAGTACAACGATATCCTCCACTGCCTTTACTTTCTCGAGCCCTGTTATAACAACCCCTTTCTGGTATTTGCCAGGGTAACCCCTCGAAGAAACTACAATACATACTGATGCCTCCTGTCTCCACTCAATATCTATATCAGACAGCCTTTCTTCTATAATCGCTAAAGCCATATCCGTAAAATCTGTTTTGAGTCTTGGAAGGATAGTCTGTGTTTCTGGATCGCCAAAACAACAGTTGAATTCAAATACATAAGGTCTGACTTTATCTACTGTTAGGTCTGCAGAGAGGATACCTTTATATTTTATCCCTTCTGAATTTAGCGCCTTTAGTGCGGGTCTCATTATCTTTTCCATTATAATGGTTTCGAGTTCTCCGGTAATAATAGGCGACGGACTATAAGCGCCCATACCTGCCGTGTCTAAACCTTTATCACCATTAAATATCTGCTTATATTTATGTAAACTTGTGAGCGGCACAATAGTTTTTCCATCCGTTACTATTATAAAAGATACCTTTTCACCTTTTAGACTCTCTTCTATAATTACTCGATTGCCTGCATCACCAAAGATTTTGTCCTTCATGATCAGCTTGAGGGCATCTACTGCCTCTTCTACTGAGGAAGCCAAAAATACGCCATTATCTTCGGAAAATCCATCCACCTTTATTACTATGGGTGCGCCCTTTAAATTAACATAATCCTGTGCGTGGAGATATGAGGTAAAGACTTTATATTCAGGTATCGGAATACGATAAAGTCTCATGAGGTTTTTTGTAAATACCCTGCTTGGCCTTAGCTGTGCAGCATCTCTGTTCGGCCCTAAAATCCTGCACCCTTCTTTTTCAAAGGCATCAACAATACCTCTTGAAAGTAATTTCTCAGAGCAAACAATTGTCAGGTCAATCCACTCATATTTCACAAAATCAATTATTGCGCTGAGGTTATCGGGACTTATATCTATACATTCAGCTATTTCAGCTATGCCCGCATTGCCAGGACAGCAGTAAATCTTGTTGATATGTTTACTCTGGGAAAGCTTCCAGACAAGTGCGTGTTCACGACCCCCGCTGCCAATAACAAGTACCTTCATGAATAACCTCTACCGTATATATAGAATTTTTGGTTCTTTCTCATTTCAAGTGGGTAATTCCCCCTTAATAAAGGGGGTTAAGGGGGGTTGTTCAATCTTTTCAATCCATCCCTCAATTGCCATTAACACACTGCTTATGTCCCTCTTTACATCGCTATCGCTAAATCTAAGGAGTCTTAAACCCATAGATTCTAATACTCTTTGTCTCTCCATATCATACAGGAATCTGCCGTCGTGGCTTTCTCCATCTATTTCAATAACAACCCCCTCAGTCCCCCTTAACAAAGGGGGAATAAAGGGGGTTGTACAATAAAAATCAACGATATAATCTCCAACAGGCTTTTGTCTCATAAACTGACAGCCCCGCATCTTTCTGCCTTTCAAGTGATTCCAAAGCAAAACCTCTGATAAAACTCCTTTCTTCCTGAGTTCTCTTGCATGATATTTTAATTTTGGATTGTAATGGATTTTCATAACCCCCACAACCCCCTTACTCCCCCTTTTTTAAGGGGGAATTCTTATGGGATTTCTGAATTTTTACCCATTCAATTTGAGAAAGAACCGAATTTTTTTAGTAATCCCCCCTTGCCCCCCTTTAAAAAAGTGGGGTTATAAAATTAATTTTACAAAAGATTTTTTCATTTCCCCCCTCTTTACTAAAGAGGGGATAGGGGAGATTACTAATTTTATTGTTTTTTTGTCTCCTCTATTACCTTTGTAAGGTAATCAGCAATTATTGCATCATATCTCGATGTATGTATGAAGACCTTTTTTGCAAGTTCTAATCTTGTTGCGTAACTCAGGTCAGCATTCAGGCTTTTCATTTCCTCAAGAACCTTCTCATAATCAGATGGTTCAACTATAACAGCAACATCTTGAAAATTTTTTGATGCCGAACGCAGCATTGCCGGGCCGCCAATATCAATATTCTCTATAGCCTCTGCAAAAGAAACACCTTTCTTTGAGATCGTCTCTTCAAATGGATACAGGTTTACCACCACCATCTCTATTGTATCAATTCCGTGCTTCTTTAACTCTTCCATGTCCTTTGGATTATCCCTTCTCGAAAGTAATCCGCCGTGAATCCTGGGGTGAAGGGTCTTCAGCCTTCCATCAAGCATCTCAGGAAAACCAGTGTACTCTGATACATCTTTTACAGAGACGCCCGCATCTCTTAAGGTTTTTGCCGTTCCTCCTGTTGAGAGTATCTCAACACCCATTGAGTTAAGTTCCCTTGCAAATTCTGCAATACCTTTTTTGTTTGAAACACTTAAAATTGCTCTTTTAATTTTAGACATTTAATCCTCCCTAATTCTTTATATATCCCTTTTCCATCATGCTTGTATATTTTTCATCTCCTATGATTACGTGGTCGAGAACCTTTATCCCGACTATCTCGCCTACATTGACAAGTCGTTCTGTTATCAGTATGTCTTCACGGCTTGGACTCGTATCACCACTCGGGTGGTTGTGTACAAAAACAACAGATGCTGCAGATTCTTTTATCGCATCCCTGAATGCCTCACGCGGATGTATTAGTGAATTTGTGAGGGTGCCTTCAGAGATACGGCAGTCTTTGAATATCCTGTTTTTTGCATCAAGCATTGCACATCGGAAGACCTCTTTTTTCAGATTCTTAAAACGTCGGTTGTAGTATAAATACACGTCCTGGCCTGATGAAAAAACAGGACCTTTTTCATTAGGTTCTTCAAGCATCCTTTTCCCGAGTTCAAATGCAGCCTTTAGTTGTGCAACCTTTGCCTTTCCCATACCCTTGAAAGAGCTAAATTCCCCAAGAGAGGCATTTTCTATACCCTTCAGGTCTCCAAATGAATTCAAGATCTCTATTGCAAGGTCAATAGCGCTCTTGCCTCCGCCTCCGGTACGAAGTATTATTGCAAGGAGCTGCGCCTCTGATAGATTATGGGCGCCGTATTTTAACAGTCTTTCTCTGGGCCTCTCGCCTTCAGGCCATTTTTTAATACTCTGATATCCCATAAGATGAAGAAAATTTTGGTCCTTTCGTAAAAAAATTGAAAACGAAGTCAGAAAAAAAATATAAGGACACACCCCTTAATCCCCTCTTAATAGAGGGGAATCTCCCCCTTTGGTAAAGGGGGATGAAGGGGGATTTTATGAATAATATTTCTTCCATAATGTTCCTTTTTTGGGTGAATGACATAATATGCTTTTTATAATAAAACTACTTTTCAACTGAAATACGAATAAATGAAGAGATTTTAGCATCTATAATAAGTATTGGTAAAGGGTTAATTAACGACATTCCCTTTCGCTTCGCTCAAAGACAGGTCAAGGATTAGAAATTTAGGTTCTTCAGACTTTCCTGTGGATATTCTTAGACCCCTCTTTGGGAAAGGGGGGGCTTTATCCACACAATTTCCTGAAGAACCTAGATTTATGACACAGGTGGAAATAGTCATTCCAAGGCCCTGGAGTTTTGAAGTTGGTACTGACATTTTATGTCTTAGTAACTGACATTTTATGTCACTGAAATTGCCACAATGTAAGTATCCTCCACCTATATGACAAAATAGGTATTTCTCGGATTGTGACACAGTCTGAAAGGCGGGAATCCAGTAAAATCAACAGCTTCTGGATTCCTGCTGGAGTTTACCCT
>PEUB01000025.1:0-408 GCA_002780895.1 Nitrospirae bacterium CG02_land_8_20_14_3_00_41_53 | reverse complement strand
CCTCATGAAAATGGGGGCAGGGATGACAGAACTCGGTACCCTTATGCATAATCTTAACCCTGTTTAGGTTCTGGCATAAAACTTGCTTATACATTAATGAGATGGATAACGCCCCCCATCCCCCTCTTAACTTAAGAGGGGGCGAGGGGGAGTTAAGTTTCCCCTCCCCCTGGCAGGAGGTCCGTCTTACTTATGACGGAAGGGGACAAAGGGGAGGGTGAAAGAAATTACAGATTTTTGAATAACATTGGTACTGAAGGAGGTGATGAAAAAGCAGACAGCAGACAGTAGCCGCAGGACTTCGGCGTGACCCTTCGACAAGCTCAGGGTGAGCCTGTCGAACCATCAGTCAAACGCTTTAGCCTGCGAAAGAAGAAGATAAGGAGGTAAAAATGTTTAAGATTATCC
>PEUB01000081.1 GCA_002780895.1 Nitrospirae bacterium CG02_land_8_20_14_3_00_41_53 | reverse complement strand
ACTAATCTCACCGATAGCGATGGAGAAGGAGTTAAGGTTTGCTATAAGAGAGGGTGGAAGGACTGTAGGCGCCGGTGTTGTTACTGAGGTGCTGGAGTAGAAAACGATGAGAGATATAATATTGTTTCAATGTACAGAGTGCAAAAATAGGAACTATTCAAGTATGAAGAATAAAAAGAATACACCTGACAAGCTTCAGTTAAAGAAATACTGCAGGCATTGCAGGCGGCATACATTACATAAGGAGGTAAAAGCGTAATCGATACAGAGGATAGGCCAGTAGCTCTAACGGATAGAGCGTCGGACTCCAAATCCGAGGGTTGAGGGTTCAAATCCCTCCTGGCCTGCCACAAAAATAAGTGATAAGTGATAAGTGATAATAGTGAGATGCAAGATAATAAGTTAAATGGGTGAAGGCATTGTATGATAAAAAAGATTAAGGAATTTTTCAGGGAAGTAAAGGTTGAAATAAAGAAGGTGGTTTTCCCATCAAGGGATGAACTTATCGGTTCTACCTGGGTTGTAATCACCACAGTTATAGCGGTTTCATTATTCTTAGGCGTTGTCGATCTCGGCCTCACAAAATTAGTAGGAATAGTACTACGGTAAGACCATGGGAAAAAACTGGTATGTAGTTCACACTTATTCAGGTTTTGAGGAGAAGGTAAAACTTACTATAGAAGAAAAGAAAGAGAAAAAAGGCCTAACAGATAGGATATCAAGGATACTTATTCCTACAGAAAGGGTTATAGAGTTAAAAGCAGGTAAGAAGAAAGAAAGCGACAAGAAATTTTATCCTGGATATATACTTGTGGAGATGGAAATGGACGATGAGACATGGCATCTCATCAGAAGTACCCCACGTGTAACTGGCTTTATAGGTGGAACAAAACCTGTTGCTCTATCCGAGGAAGAGATCGCAGTAATACTTCAGCAGATAGAGAAGGGGCCTATCCCACAGGTCAAGACCCAGTTCCGGAAAGGAGAGAGTGTCAGGATTGTTGATGGCCCCTTCTCTAATTTCCTTGGTACTGTTGAAGATGTTGATATAGACCACGTCAGGCTTTGCGTAATGGTAAGCATATTTGGCAGACAAACACCTGTTGAACTTAATTTTTTCCAGGTAGAGAGGGCATAAGGAGGTTTTATGGCTAAAAAGGAAATAATCGCTCAGGTCAAGCTTCAAATACCTGCGGGGAAAGCAAACCCTGCACCGCCTGTAGGGCCAGCACTCGGTCCGCACGGTGTTAATATAATGGAGTTTTGTAAGGCATTTAATGCTCAGACCCAGTTACTAGGAGATACAATAGTGCCTGTGGTATTAACTGTTTACTCCGACAGGTCATTTACATTTATAACAAAAACACCTCCTGCTTCAGATCTTCTAAAGAAAGCTGCTGGCATCATAAAGGGATCGGGTATCCCGAATAAGGATAAAGTTGGTAAGGTTACGTCAGCGCAAATAAGAGAAATTGCACAGAGAAAGCTCCCAGACCTTAATGCTTACTCGCTGGATGAAGCGGTAAAGATAATAAGTGGCACCGCGAAAAGCATGGGGATAGAAATAAAAGATTAAACCCCGTTAGAAAATGATTTTCTAACGGGGTAAAGAGGTAGAAATGGGTAAGAAGATAAAGGCAGCAAGAGAAAAGATTGAAAAAGGTAAAGAATACTCACTTGAAGATGCAATAAGCCTTGTAAAGGAATCGTCCTATACCAAGTTTGATGAGACCATTGACTTAGCAGTAAATCTTGGTATTGACCCGAAGAAATCAGAGCAGATGGTAAGAGGTACAGTTGTCCTTCCCCATGGCATGGGCAAAAAAGTAAGGGTTCTGGTTTTTGCAAAAGGAGAAAAAGAAAAAGAGGCCATAGATGCAGGCGCTGACTTTGGTGGCGCGGAAGACCTTGTCGAGAAGATAAGCAAGGGGTGGCTTGACTTTGACAAGACTGTTGCAACCCCTGATATCATGGGTCTTGTAGGGAAATTAGGTAAGATACTCGGTCCACGGGGACTTATGCCAAACCCGAAACTTGGCACTGTAACCTTTGATATAGCGAGGGCTGTTAAAGAGATAAAGGCTGGAAAGGTAGAATATAAAGCTGAAAAAGCAGGGATTGTACATGTCCCGATCGGTAAGGTCTCATTTGACATTAAGAAACTATATGATAATGCTAAAACAGTAATAGAATCAATAGTAAAGGCAAAACCAGCAACAAGTAAGGGTAAGTATCTTAAAAAGTTATCCATCTCGTCAACTATGGGACCGGGGATAGATGTTGATATAGCATCTCTGGGAAAGGGGGTATAAACTGAAGAGGGAGAAAAAAGAACAGGTCATCAAAGAACTAAAAGACAGGTTCGATAGAGCAAAGGCCGTGATCTTCACAGATTATAGGGGATTGACCGTTGCTGAGCTTTCAGAGTTGAGGAAACTACTAAGGGATAGAAACTTTGAATACAGAATAGTTAAAAATACCCTGGCCGAGATTGCGTCCCTGCGTACACCTGTGTCAGTTGCAAAAGATTCTTTCAAGGGGCCTGTAGGCATAGCTATCAGCTACGACGACCCAGTGCTGACAGTAAAAAAGATACTTGAGTATTCAAAGAAGAACGAGAAACTCAAGGTCATCAGTGGTGTCATAGAAGGCAGGTTCTGCGCATCAGATGATTTAAGATCTGTTGCTGAGATACCGCCGAGGAAAGTGTTACTTTCCATGCTTGCAGGTGGATTTGAGGCGCCTCTGAATAAACTGGCAGGAGCGCTTAGTGCAACTGTAAGTAGTTTTACTTATGCAATGGAAGCTTTGAAAAATAAAAGAGAGTGTCAGTGAACAGTGCCAGTGTCAGTTTATGAAAAGTATTCAAAGACCAATTACTGACACCGAACACTGACACTAAACACTGAAATAAAAAGGAGGTCTAACAATGGCTGTTACAAAAGAACAGGTTTTTGATTTTATCGACAATATGACGATCCTCGATATGTCAAAGTTTGTAAAAGAGTTCGAGGAGAGATATGGCGTAACTGCTGCAGCGCCAGTTGCTGCGGCTGCTGTGCCAGGGTCTGCTGCCGGAGCATCTGTGCAAGAAGCCGAGGAGAAGACAAGCTTTGATGTAATCCTATCTGCTGTTGGTGAAAAAAAGATTCAGGTTATAAAAGTTGTGAGGGAGTTTACCTCTCTTGGCCTGAAAGAGGCCAAAGACCTTGTTGATGGAGCGCCAAAGCCTGTAAAAACCGGCGTCTCAAAAGAGGATGCTGAATCAATAAAGGCAAAACTCGTAGAACAGGGCGCAACAGTAGAAATTAAGTAAGCCCCGTTAGAAAGAATTCCCTAACGGGGTAAAAAGGAGACATATGGCAAGGGTTCTTAGAAAAAGACTAAACCTTGGAAAAGTTCCCCCATTTCTGGAAATCCCAAACCTCATAGAGATACAGAAGGGGTCCTATGAAAATTTTTTGCAAAAGGATGTTCCTTTAGACAAAAGGGAGGAATCCGGGTTGCAGGCTGCATTCCTGAGTGTATTTCCGATACTGGATTATAACGAGACAGCCTCTATAGAATTTTTGGGGTATATGATAGGCGAACAAAAGTTCAGTATCCGGGACTGCTTACAGAAAGGGATTACTTATGCTGCTCCCCTGAAGATAAGAGTAAAGCTTAACCTTTGGGAATTTGAATCAAAGGAAGATAAGAGGTTAAGAGAATCAAGGGAGGAAGATGTTTATATTGGCGAGGTGCCATTAATGAGCGATACCGGAACCTTTATAATAAACGGGACTGAACGTGTTGTTGTCAGCCAGCTTCATCGCTCACCTGGTGTATTTTTCAGCCATGACAAGGGTAAAACACACTTCAGTGGAAGGCTTCTTTATTCTGCAAGGGTAATCCCTTCACGGGGTTCATGGCTTGATTTTGAGTTTGATGCAAAGGACATCCTATATGTGAGAATCGACAGGAGGAGAAAGCTTCCTGCAACAATAGTCCTCAAGGCGTTAGGGTATTCGAACGAGGATCTTTTAAAGATTTTTTATCCTATAGAGGTAATAAATATATATGGTAATAAATTTACGCGTGCTGTAAGTGAAGTCCTTGTGGGACTCAAGACTGCCCATAACATAGTTGCCCCTGATACAAAAGAACTGATTGTTAAGGAAGGGAGCAAAATTACAAAAGGTGCTGTTAGAAAGATGGAGGCATCAGGAATTAAAACAATACCTATATCTAAGGACGAAATTCTTGGCAGGATTACCATGAAAGACATTATTGATCCTTCTACCGGAGAGGTAGTAGTAGAGGGGAATGAGGTCATTACAGAAGATGCCTTTAACAGAATTCTTTCTCTTAAAATTGACTCGCTCAGCCTGCTTTTCATAGATAATGTCCACTATCTTCCTTCACTCAGAGACACTCTTCTGACTGACAAAGTTAGCACGCAGGAAGAGGCACATCTTGAGATATACAAAAAATTGAGACCTGGCGAGCCGCCAACCTTAGCTGCTGCAAAGGACCTATTTAATGGATTATTTTTTGACCCTAAAAGGTATGACCTTTCTCCTGTTGGACGATTGAAATTAAATTTAAGGCTTGGTATCAATGTGCCATTAGAAACCCGGGTACTAACAGATAATGACATAGTGGAAATAGTGAGATATCTTTTCGGCCTTAGGACAGGGGAGGGAGAAGTTGATGATATAGACCACCTCGGAAACAGGAGGATTAGAAGGGTCGGGGAACTCCTTGAAAACCAGTTCAGGATAGGGCTTGTCAGGATGGAACGAATAATAAAGGAAAAGATTACCCTGACGGACATTGAGACAGCAATGCCGCATAGTTTAATAAATGCTAAGCCTGTGATGGCTGCCATAAAGGAGTTTTTTGGTTCGAGCCAGCTAAGTCAGTTTATGGATCAGACAAACCCTCTGTCCGAGATTACGCATAAAAGAAGGCTTTCTGCTCTCGGTCCTGGTGGTCTTACGCGTGAGAGGGCTGGCTTTGAGGTGAGGGACGTACACCCAACACACTACGGAAGGATATGCCCAATAGAAACACCTGAAGGTCCAAATATCGGGCTTATAACATCTCTTGCATCATATGCGAAGGTAAATGATTTTGGGTTTATAGTAGTTCCCTACAGAAAGGTTGTGAATGGCAGGGTTACGAAAAATATAGAGTATCTTACCGCAATAGATGGTGAAAACTATGTAATTGCAGAGGCAACCTCTCCTATGGATGAAAAAGGTAATCTAACCGGGGAGACAGTTTCTGCCAGGGTTGGTGGAGATTTTAGGATGGTATCACCTCAGGGAGTACAATACATGGATGTGTCTCCAAAACAGATTGTCGGTGTTTCTGCTTCTCTTATACCATTCCTTGAAAATGATGATGCAAACAGGGCTTTGATGGGCTCAAACATGCAGAGGCAGGCAGTTCCGTTATTGCAGCCAGAGGCCCCGATAGTGGGTACCGGCATGGAGCATGTTGCGGCAAGAGATTCGGGCGCACTTGTATTTGCAAAGCGCAAAGGGATTGTCGAAAGTGTTGATGCCTCGAGGATTGTTGTAAAGAGTTCAGAAAATGGGGGAGGAGTCGAGATATATAATCTTATAAAGTTCCAGAGGTCAAACCAGGCAACAACTATTAACCAGAGGTCTATAGCTAATATTGGTGACGTTGTTGAAACAGGTGACATACTTGCTGATGGTCCATCCACAGACCTTGGAGAGCTTGCCCTTGGCAAGAATGTCCTTGTCGCGTTTATGCCGTGTGGCGGATATAATTTTGAAGATGCAATACTTATCAGTGAGAGGCTTGTTAAGGAAGATGTTTACACATCCGTACACATAGAACAGTTCGGGATAGAGGCAAGGGAAACCAAGCTCGGGCCAGAGGAAATTACGCGTGACATCCCTAACGTTGGAGAAGAGGCATTAAAAGACCTCGACGAAAGCGGAATAATCAGGATGGGTGCAGAGGTAAAGCCGGGAGATATCCTTGTTGGTAAGGTTATTCCTAAAGGGGAAACACAGCTAACACCAGAAGAAAAACTTCTGAGGGCTATATTCGGAGACAAAGCAGAGGAGGTAAAAGAGAGTTGTCTTTATGTGCCGCCAGGGATAGAGGGAACAGTGGTTGATGTGAGGATATTTTCGAGGAAAGGGACAGGGAAGGACGAAAGGGCGAAAAGTATAGAAGAAGAGGATATACAGAGACTGCAGCGAGACCTTGGAGAAGAGGTAAGGATAATAAAGGATGAGAAGTTCAGGAAGTTGAGGAGACTTCTTGTTGGGCAGATGGTTTCAGAAGACATTAAGGATTCTAAGACAAAAGACATTATATGCCCTAATGGAAAGAAACTTACAGAAAAGCATCTCGAAAGGGTTAAGAATGAGCATCTCATGCGCATAAAGATAGAAGATAGCGGTTTACGCGAAAAGATAGAGTCTATAAACAGTGAAGTTAATCACTACATTCGCTATCTCAAATCAAGGTATGATGAAATGATTGACAGAATAAGGAGGGGTGATGAACTACCTCCAGGGGTGAATAAAGTAGTAAAGGTATATATTGCAATGAAGCGAAAAGTCCAGATGGGTGATAAGATGGCAGGCCGCCATGGCAACAAGGGTGTAGTTGCAATGGTACTGGCAGAAGAAGATATGCCTTATCTCCCAGATGGAACACCTGTAGATATTGTTCTTAATCCCTTGGGTGTCCCATCGAGAATGAATGTTGGGCAGATACTTGAGACTCATCTTGGCTGGGCAGCAAAAGCCCTCGGACTTTATGTAGCGACCCCCGTATTCGAGGGCGCAAAAGAAGCAGAGATAAAAGATCTCCTTAAAAAGGCTGGACTTTCGACAAGGGGGCAGATAACACTTTATGACGGCAGAACAGGAGAGCCCTATGACACACCCGTGACAGTCGGATACATGTACATGTTGAAACTTCACCACCTTGTTGATGACAAAATACACGCCCGCTCTATCGGGCCTTATTCTCTTGTTACACAACAACCTCTCGGGGGAAAGGCACAGTTCGGTGGTCAGAGGCTCGGTGAAATGGAAGTATGGGCACTGGAGGCATATGGAGCTGCTTATACACTTCAGGAGTTTCTGACGGTCAAAAGTGATGATGTTGCTGGCAGGGCGCGTATGTATGAAGCAATAGTGAAAGGCGATGCAACCCTTGAACCAGGGGTTCCAGCATCTTTCCATGTATTAATAAAAGAGCTCCAGAGTCTTGGACTTGATGTAGAACTTCTGGAGAAAAAAGGCAGGGGGGAATAGTTTGGCAGAGGATATCTATAGTATTTTTCAGAGGCCAAAGGATCCAACAGAGTTTGAGGCAATAAGGATAAAACTGGCTTCACCAGAAAAGATGAGAGAATGGTCTTACGGTGAAGTAAAAAAGCCTGAGACTATAAATTATCGAACCTTCAAACCAGAGAGAGACGGTCTTTTCTGCGCAAAGATTTTTGGACCGATAAAGGATTGGGAATGCATATGTGGCAAATATAAAAGGATGAAGCACAGAGGAATTGTATGCGATAAATGCGGAGTCGAGGTCATACAGTCCAAAGTGAGGCGCGAACGTTTAGGACATATTGAACTTGCAAGCCCAGTTGCGCACATATGGTTTCTAAAGGGTGTGCCAAGCAGGATTGGCACACTCCTTGATATTACCATGCGGCATCTTGAAAGGGTTCTTTACTTCGAAAACTATATAGTTATTGATCCGGGCGATACCTCACTTAAAGACAAGGAATTACTAAGCGAGGAAGATTATAAAAAGAAGACCTCAGAGTATGGTTCAAGATTTAAGGCAGGAATGGGAGCAGAGGCAATAAGAGAACTTTTAAGGGGGGTTGATCTTGATGCCCTTTATGCAGAGCTCAAGACAAAGATAAACGAAACTGTATCGTTGGGCATTAAAAAGAAGCTCACAAAGAGACTGAAGGTTGTGGAGGCATTCAGAAAATCCGGGAATAAACCCGACTGGATGATTATGGACGTCATTCCAGTTTTACCTCCTGATCTTAGGCCGCTTGTGCCGTTAGAAGGTGGGCGTTTTGCTACCTCTGACCTTAATGACCTTTACAGAAGGGTTATAAATAGGAATAACAGACTTAAGAGGCTGACAGGGCTTAAGGCACCGAGTGTAATAATCAAGAACGAAAAAAGGATGCTCCAGGAAGCTGTTGATGCACTTTTTGACAATGGCAGAAGAGGCAGGGTTCTGAAGACCACGACAAAGAGACCCCTTAAATCTCTGAGCGATATGATAAAGGGTAAACAGGGTAGATTCAGGCAGAACCTTTTAGGGAAGCGTGTTGATTATTCTGGGAGGTCTGTTATTGTTGTGGGCCCTGATCTAAGGCTTCACCAGTGCGGTCTTCCAAAAAAGATGGCATTGGAACTTTTCAAGCCGTTCATTTTTAATAAACTCGAAGAAAAAGGATATGCAACTACAATAAAGGCAGCAAAAAAGCTTGTAGAAAAAGAGCAGCCTGAGGTATGGGATGCGCTCGAAGAAGTGATAAGGGAGCATCCAGTTCTGCTTAACCGTGCACCAACCTTACACAGGCTCGGTATTCAGGCATTTGACCCTGTCTTGGTAGAGGGTAAGGCTATAAAGTTGCATCCACTTGTCTGTACTGCTTTTAATGCAGACTTTGACGGTGACCAGATGGCTGTTCATGTCCCTCTCTCGATAGAGGCTCAGATAGAGGCAAGGGTACTTATGCTGTCTGTCAATAATATTTTGTCTTCTGCGAATGGAAAGCCGATTATTGTTCCGACACAAGACATGGTTTTAGGTATTTATTATCTATTGAAGGAAGGAAAAGGTTCAAAAGGTGAAGGAAAGATATTCGCTGACCCTGAGGATGTCAGGATTGCTTATGATGCCGGGATTCTGGATAAACATGCAAAGATTAAGGTGAGAATGGATGGGAAGTTTGTTGAGACAACAACTGGCAGGATTATCTTCAGCGAGATACTGCCTAAGGGAATCTCTTTTTCTATGATCAACAAGGACATGACAAAAAAAGAACTCGGAAAGATTATTGAATATATATATAAGAAGTCAGGCAAACGTGATACGGTTGTGTTCCTCGATAATCTTGAGAGACTTGGGTTTGAATATGCAACAAAGGCAGGTATATCTATATGTATGGATGATATGCACATCCCGACAACTAAACCTGAGCTTATACATAATGCAGAACTGGAAGTCATCGAGGTTCAGAAACAATATGCAGATGGCCTTATAACACATGGTGAACGCTACAATAAAGTGATTGATATATGGGCAAACGTGACTGAAAAGGTCGCTGACGAGATGATGAAGGAGCTCGGGGCAGAAGAGGGTAAGACATTTTCTGAAGAAGAACTCAAAGAGAGAAGGTCATTCAACAGCATCTTTATGATGGCTGATTCAGGTGCGAGAGGAAGCGCTGCTCAGATAAGGCAACTTGCAGGCATGAGAGGATTGATGGCAAAACCTTCTGGTGAGATTATAGAAACACCGATAACCGCGAACTTTAGAGAAGGGTTAACACCTTTGCAGTACTTTATCTCCACACATGGCGCAAGGAAAGGCCTTGCTGATACAGCCCTCAAGACTGCAAACGCAGGATATCTTACAAGAAGGCTTGTTGATGTTGCTCAGGATGTTATTATCGCTGAGGATGACTGCGGGACAGCCGATGGCATAATCGTCACATCCCTTGTAGAAGGTGGAGAGATAATACAACCTCTTGAGGATAGAATTCTCGGCAGAATTGCTGTTGAGGATATAAAAGACCCAATAACCAAGGAACTTATAATGAAGAGGAATCAGGAGATAGATGAGGAGCTGACGCAGAAGATTGTTGATGCAGGCATAGACAGGGTTAAGATAAGGTCTGTGCTTACATGCCAGGCAAAGTTTGGTGTATGTACAAAGTGTTATGGGATGGACCTTGCAAGGGGTGAAACTGTCGAAATAGGTGAAGCAGTAGGAATAATTGCAGCCCAGTCAATTGGAGAGCCTGGTACACAGCTTACACTGAGGACATTCCATATTGGTGGTGCAGTTTCAAAAGTGGTAGAACAGACAGTACTTGAGGCAAAAAACTCTGGCACTATAAAGTTCATAAATATCAGTACTGTAAGAAACAGTGAAGGCCTTCTTGTTGTTATGAACAGGAATGGAGGCATTGCTGTTGGGGATTCAGAGGGCAGAGAAAAGGAGAAGTACTCTGTTGTCTATGGTGCAAAACTGATGGTTAAGAATGGACAGAAGGTTGGAATAGGGCAAAAGCTCGTTGAATGGGATCCTTATTCGACACCAATACTTACAGAGCTTGGTGGGAAGATAGCTCTTGGAGACATTGTTGAGGGAGTATCAGTAAAGGAAGAAGTTGATGAAACAACAGGCCTTTCACACAAGGTTATAATAGACTATCCTGCAAATATGCGGCCGAGGGTTTCGATCAAGGATGAACATGGAAAGGTAACACTCAAGATTCCCGGAACAAATAATCTTGCAAGGTATCTCCTGCCATCAGGTGCACACGTACTCGTTGATAAAAACGATATCGTGTTTCCGGGCGACATACTTGCTAAAATACCGAGGGAGACAACAAAGACAAAGGATATAACCGGTGGACTTCCAAGGGTTGCTGAGCTTTTTGAGGCAAGACGTCCAAAGGAGCAGGCAATAGTCACAGAGATAGACGGCATGGTGGAGTTCAGAGGCGCTCAGAAGGGAATGCGCGTTGTTGTTGTTAAGGGTGGAGAGGGTGGAGATAATACGAGGGAATACCTTATACCTAAAGGTAAGCATGTGAGTGTACACCAAGGTGACTGGGTAATGGCCGGCGAACCGCTTATGGATGGAGCTGTAAACCCCCAGAACATACTTGATATTCTTGGACCACAAGAACTTCAGAGTTATCTCGTTGATGAAGTCCAAAAGGTCTACAGGCTGCAGGGTGTCTCGATTAACGACAAACACATAGAAGTAATTGTCAGGCAGATGATGAAAAAGGTCCGTATAGAAGACCCTGGGGATACGCCTTTTCTTATAAGTGAACAGGTAGATAGGAGAACATTCCAGGAGGAGAATGTCAGGGTAAAGGCAGAGGGCGGTAAACCGGCTCAGGGTAAACCATTATTGCTTGGAATAACAAAGGCATCTCTGTCAACAGACAGTTTTGTATCTGCTGCCTCATTCCAGGAAACAACGAGGGTTCTCACAGAGGCTGCTATCAGTGGTGCCGTGGATGAACTCAGAGGGCTTAAAGAGAACGTGATTATGGGAAGAATAATACCTGCAGGCACAGGAATGCCGAAATACAAAAACACCTTTGTGAAGAGAGAATTCCAGCCGCTGCTTCCCGAACCAGTAGCAGAAGAGTAGAATACGCGAGGCGTGAGACGTGAAGAGGTAGAAAATCCCTTTATGCCTAACGCCTTACGAAATTTGCACTTCGTTGCAGATGCCATGCTTGGCAGACTCGCGAGGTGGCTGAGGTTTTTAGGATTCGACACATTATATTATCCAGATATAAGCGACAGCAGGCTTATCAGAGTAGCCAGAGAACAAGATAGGCTTATCTTAACAAGGGACACACGCCTTATAAAGATAAAAGGGGTTAAGGATTATCTGCTAATAAAGGCAAATGATTCTTATAACCAGCTCGTTGAGGTAATAGATACACTAAAATTAAAAGAGTTTAATCCTCTCAGCAGATGCGTTGAATGTAATGGCCTGCTCAAAAAGATTTTAGATAAGATAGAGATACAGGATTTTGTCCCTGAATTTGTTTCGCTTAATTTCAATGTCTTCCTGAAATGCAGTGATTGTGGTAAGATTTACTGGGAGGGAACCCACCCTAAAAAATTCAGAGAGAAACTTGGTGAGGTTCTAAAATAAGCTGACTCCCCGCTGCCTCACGTAAAAATCAGCCAATCTCCCTGAGCATTTCTTCTGCCTGAAGGGGGACCATTGTAGCAAAACAATCAAGATTAACAAGGGCATTTATATTTGCGTCCTTAACGATACCGATTAAAGAGCTCAGTCTCTCCTGAAGTGATGTGTGTTTTGAATATGTCCTGTCTTCAGTGGTTACATTAACACCGACATTTTCATAAGAAAAGCAGTTCTTAAATTCTTCAGTAATATTCACAAGATTCAGGGCAATAGGACAATATTTGTTTGAACCTTCATTAAGTGGACAATTGGCGCACTTACTATAATTGAGCTCTGCCTACTTTTTAACCTTTGAGCAATCGTTCCACGTGGAACATCAATTTTCTTTTTTCCGAAATAAACCTAATTTTTATGATATATGTTCCACGTGGAACATATAAAGCAGTAAAAGCGATAAAATACTTTAGGATTGTTAATAACCGTTTTAAGTTAAGAGAAACGTTCATTGGCGGCATAGCTCCGCCAGCCCCGCTATCAGGAGCATGGCCGGGGCGAAGCGGGGCAGGCAAGGGAGGGGCATGGGGAGTTAGCTTTTGAAGACCTCCGCCGAGAACTCCTCTGGATATCAACCCTATTAACAACAACTCGTAGTCTCTCATCGGCTTACATGATTGCTAACAAGTAAATACCTCTTTTTGTGTATAGTTTTATCAAAAAGGGGACGCTGGCAGATATGCGGCAGTTCAAAATAAATGTTGACAAATGTTGATTAATGTTGTAATGTCCTGATAAAGCATTTTAACACTTTATCCAGCACCCTTCCCAAATACTCCGCTGAAAGGTGCTGGATTTATTGGAGGCATCCCCATGGAAGAAAAAACCGTTTATACAACCAAAGAAGCAGCTAAATATCTTGGAATAAGTACAGCCACTATTTATCGTATGGAAAAGCAGGGTTTAATATCCTCAACAAAAACACCTGGTGGGCAGAGACGTTTTAGTCGAGAAAATATCGAGAAATATTTAAAAGAAAGCCAGAATTTTGAAGCTCCTCAGAATCCGAGCAGATTCAAAAAAACTGACTTCATGATAAGAGAAGCTGAGGCAACTTATGTTGCAAAGCCAATTGCCCTTCAAACTGATGAATTGTTTTTTCATACTGATTCAATATGGATATACAACGCTGATATTTTAAAAACAAACAGCATCAATGAAAATTCTATAGACTTAATCGTCACATCTCCACCATACAATTTAGATATAAAATACAACTCTCATGATGATACTATGTCCTATGATGATTATCTTTCATTTACAAGAGAGTGGCTTACACAATGTTATAAGTTCATCAAAGATGATGGGAGGTTTTGTTTAAATATTCCTTTAGATAAAAATAAAGGCGGGCAGCAAAGTGTGTGTGCAGACATTACAACCATTGCAAAACAAATTGGATTCAAATATCATTCTACAATTATCTGGAATGAACAAAATATCTCAAGAAGAACAGCTTGGGGTTCTTGGCTCTCTGCGACTGCTCCCTATGTAATAGCTCCTGTTGAAGTTATTGTTGTCCTCTATAAAAAGGAATGGAAAAAGACGAGCGGCAGCCGAAAATCAGATATAACCAAAAAAGAGTTTATGGAATGGACGAACGGTGTCTGGAATTTCAGCGGAGAAAGCAAAAAAAGGGTTGGACATCCTGCTCCTTTCCCTGTTGAATTGCCGAGGAGATGTATAAAACTTTTTAGTTTTGTTGGTGATTCAGTTCTTGACCCATTTCTTGGCAGCGGTTCAACATTACTTGCTTGTTTACAGACTGGACGGGAAGGAGTTGGAGTTGATATTGACAAAAAATATTGTGAATTAACAAAGAGCCGTCTTTTGACAGAAGGACAGATAAACCAGCTCAAATTTGATGTGGCAGTGGGAGGCAAATAATGGCTGAAAGTATTGGGGATTTGATTATGCAGTATTTTAAAAAACATGCAGGAGAAGATTTACAACATGGTCCCGTTGTAGACTGGGTAGAGGAACAGTATCTAAAAATATATAACAAGAAGCCACGGGATGTATGGCGCCAAATAAGAAAATTTCATCAAGATGGTATACTTATTAAGGTCAAAAAAGGCGTTTATCGTTATGACCCAGACTATGTGAATGAAGTTGAGTTGTTTGATTTCCCTTCCGATGTTAAAGAAAAAATTTTTAAGCGAGATGGTTATAAATGCGTTGTATGCGGCCGTGGCAGGAAAGACGGAGTTGAAATATGTGCAGACCATATTAAGCCAAAAGATAAGGGTGGTGACAACTCTGTTGATAATGGACAAACCCTGTGCACGAAACATAATCTCATAAAGAAGAATTACTCACAAACTGAGGCAGGCAAAAGATATTTTATTAAATTATATAACCGAGCTAAAGCCATTGGAGATAAAAAGATGATTAATTTTTGCAAATGCATTTTTGACTGCTATGATTTTCATGAAATAAATGGACACATTCAAAGACCAAATAGGAAAGACAAATAAGGAGGTTATAGGGATGGAAGCATCGGTTTTATTGAAAAAGCCGGGAATAAATCCTGATGAGTCAGTTCTTTTGATCACAGCGGAAGAAGCAATGGAAAATCTTTTAGAGACAATTGAAGAATATTGCCCTAATTTAAAAATAAATAAAATGACAAAAAAAGACATCATGACGTTGCTCCTTAGTTACGCTGACTGTGTTATAAATTATCACCCTGAAGACAACCATCAAGAAAGGGCTGCATTAATTGAAAACTTTGAGATATTAAAACGTTATGGATTAACTGACGACGATTATGAGTCTTTAGATTTTTGCTAAAATTGGTGAACATATGTACGGGACAACATTGCTGATTGATAATGTCCCATATCATTTTGAGAAATACATTCCAACTGAGGAAGAAATAAGAAAGTTTGAAATTGAAAACAATGGTAATATCCAATATTCAAAAGGTAGTTTCTTGTATAGGCTTGTGCTGTTCACGAAGTAGTAAGTATCAATAACCCTGAATCACCAAGAGACCCGTGGAGAGCCATTCGTAAATTGCATCAAGAAGGGGAAGTTAATTAAGGTTAAAAGAGGACCTGAGAGCACAGGGGGGACATGTCCACAAATAGTTTCCCATATCTGCAAGAATGATTTTTACGTAACAATGTCTCTAATTTTTCTTGACAACTCCCCAGTATTTACTGTATCCTTCTTAACTTAAGAATAATAATTAGAAGGGGGGTAGAGAATTGAATGCTTTAGGCACCCATCTTTTAATAGAATTGAAGGAGTGTAATCCTGAAATTCTGAAGAGCCTTGAGAAAGTAAGAAGCATAATGGTTTCAGCAGCAAAAGAAGCAAAGGCAACAATAATAGATATTTCCTTCCGTGAGTTCAATCCTTTTGGTATTAGCGGCCTGATTGTTATTGCAGAATCGCATCTCACGATTCATACATGGCCGGAGTATGGTTATGCGGCTGTGGATATATTTACATGCGGCGATGTTATAAAACCGGAAATAGCAGCCTCATATATTATAAAGCACCTTGAATGCAATAATCCTTCTATTGTAGAAATAAAAAGAGGGCTGCTTTCGCACAAAAACAAGAAACTACCCCATAAGGTTTCTGCAGCCTCTACCTCTGATACTGAATTTTATCAAGCGATGACAAGTTAGAGTTACTCAGCCGATGGCTCATAAAGTAATTCTATTTATCTTCTTTATTTGTCAGTGCTGCAATACCTGGTAATTCTTTCCCTTCAAGCAGTTGGAGAGATGCCCCTCCGCCTGTTGATATAAACGACATTGCATCAGATACGCCTGCCCTGTATACAGCAAGGTCGGTATCACCGCCGCCAACAATAGTAAGTGCGTATGCATCTGCAACTGCACGGGCGATAGCATATGTTCCCCGCGAAAATGCGTCAATCTCGAATATACCCATCGGTCCGTTCCAGAGGATAGTCTTTGCATCCTGGATTGCCTCTGAAAAAAGTTTGACAGAGGCAGGGCCGATATCAAGTGCCCTCCATCCCTTTGGAATCTCAATGGTTGGCACTGTCTTCGTTTCTGTACCGGGCTCGATGCTCTGGGCAATCACACAGTCTACAGGCAGATAAAACTTTATACCCATCCCTTTTAGCTTTTTCCTTATACGCTGTGCTGTCTCAAACATATCTTCTTCAACAAGGGAATTCCCAACCTCATAGCCTATGGCCTTTATAAAAGTATAAGCCATACCGCCGCCAACTATAACCTTATCAACCTTATCAACAAGATTTTCAAGAACACCAATCTTACCTGAAACCTTTACACCTCCTAAAATAGCGACAAAGGGCCTTACCGGATTAACTATCATTCCCTTAAGGTATTCTATCTCCTTTTTTAATAGAAATCCGGCTGCTGATGGAAGAAACCGTGTTATACCGACTATGGATGCATGTACCCTGTGAGCAGTCCCGAATGCATCATTTACATATATATCTGCAAGCCTTGATAAGGCACGTGCAAACTCCTCATCATTTTCTTCTTCTCCTGGATGATACCTGAGGTTTTCAAGGAGAAGCACATCACCTTCCTTCATATTTGAGACAAGACCCTCTACCTGACTGCCAATGCAATCAGGTGAAAAAATGACCTCTTTGTTAAGAAGCCTCTGAAGCCTCTTTGCAACAGGAGCAAGACTGAGCCTCGGGTCTTTTTTACCTTTTGGTCTTCCAAAGTGGGATGAGAGTATAACCTTCGCCCCTTCATCAATAGCATAATTTATAGTAGGAAGAGTCGAGCGAATCCTCCTGTCATCGGTAATCATCAGATTATCATCGAGAGGCACGTTAAAATCAGACCTTATAAAGACCCTTTTACCCTTAATATTGAGGTCTTCTATTGTAAGCTTGTTAAATAAATTTTTAATCGGGACAGGGCTATTAGCATTCTTCTTTATCATGATCAGACCCTTTTAATAATGTAGAGTATGAGGTCTCTGAGACGTGAGCTATAACCCCACTCATTATCATACCATGCAAGAACCTTCACCATCCTTCGCTCAAGCACCATTGTCAGTGTTGCATCTACGATAGATGAATGTTCATTACCATTGAGATCAGATGATACGAGGGGTTCTTCTGAATACTGAAGGATTCCCTTCATTGGTCCTTCAGCCGCCTTTTTTAATGAAGCATTAATTTCTTCTACCGTAACGTCCCTTGCCAGTTCAGCAACAAGGTCTACAATAGACACATTTGGAGTAGGGACTCTTATAGACATTCCGTTAAGCTTACCTTTCAGTTCTGGTAACACAAGTCCAACAGCCTTTGCTGCACCGGTTGTTGTCGGAATCATGTTCAGGGCTGCTGCCCTTGCCCTACGCAGGTCATTATGAGGAAGGTCAAGTATCCTCTGGTCATTTGTATAAGAGTGTATTGTTGTCATCAGCCCTTTTATTATTCCAAATTCGTTGTGTAAGACCTTGGCAAGAGGTGCAAGACAGTTTGTTGTGCATGATGCATTTGAAATAATCTTATGTTTTGTTGGGTCTATTATTTCCTCATTCACGCCCATGCATACTGTTGCGTCAGGTTCTTTGGCAGGTGCCGAAATAATTACCCACTTTGCACCAGCATCTAAATGCATTGCAGCAGACGATCTGTCCGTGAACCTTCCTGTTGACTCAATAACAATATCTACTCCCAGGTCCTTCCATGGCAGTTTTTCGGGTTCAGTAACAGCAAATACTTTTAGTTTTTTCCCATCAACTGTTATACTCCCATCACCTGCCTTTACATCAGCATTGAATATGCCGTGTACAGAGTCATATTTAAGGAGATGGGCAAGGGTCTTTGCATCAGTCAGGTCATTAATAGCAATAATCTCAAATTCCTTATATCCCCTGCTTGCCCTTAAAAAATTCCTTCCTATCCTTCCAAAGCCATTTATTGCAACAGATAATGACATAAAAAACCTCCTGTAAAAAATTTCTCCCGACTCAGCCGGACGCATCAAAAACGGAAAAGCTATTAATAACAATCCCTGTTAAGAGTTTCGGATAAAAATATGTTGATTTTGGCGGCATCCTTACTGATGATAGGGCTGCCTTTTCAACATCGTCAACTTTTGTGGGATTAAGGAAAAAGGCTGCACTAAACTGCCCGCTTTTGACTTTATCAAGTGCCTTATTTATATCCATCTCATATCCTATATCAGTTGCTTTAAGTATCTTCTTAAGTACCAGCTCATGCAGTATAATCACATCTGTCTCTCTAAGGCCGGGAGGGACTTCTGATAAGTTGCCTTCTTTATATTTAAGGATATACCAGACCTCGTCACCATCCTTGAAAAAACCAAAGACACGCCTTCTTCCTGATATCATCCTTGCAATATCAAAATTCGCTTTTACAGGCTCGACCTCAAAATACTCTGAAAGTATTATGCTTATATACTCTGGAATTTCCTTCACAAGCCTGTGAGTTGGAAGTATTGTTAGACCCTCGTCTAACATATTTGCAAGAAACATAAGTACATAGTCAAAAGGTTTAGCTCCTGCAGAAGATGTTCTCTTTCCGTTTATCTCCTTCTGATACTCAAGTGCTGTTTCATATCTGTGGTGTCCGTCAGCAATAAAAATAGCCTTGTCTTCAATTTCCTTTTTTATAACCTCTATATCCTTTCTTTCATCAATCTGCCATAGCCTGTGAACAGCCCCGGCAGCATCCTTTGACTCGATATATGGTTTTGTCATGGCGATTCTTGAAAGGAGGGTTGACACCTGTTTCTCAGCGCTCTTATAGAGTGAGAATATCGGGCTTATGTTCGCCTCACATGACCTCAGAAGGTTCAACCTATCCTGTTTAGGTTTAGAGTGAGTACACTCATGGGGATAGACACTGCCTTTACCTAACTCCTCGAGTTTTACAAGGCCGAGGAATCCCAAGAGCCGTTTTTTTTCTTCATTTATCCTATAAGACATTTCATATACATAAAATGAAGGCCTTTTGCTATGGATAAGTATTCCGTCATTTATCCATGACTCGAGATATCTCCTCGCCCTTGTATATCTATTATCAGCTTTGCTATCTCCAGGCTGTTCCTTACCGAAATCTATCCTGACGATATTATAAGGGCTTTTTTTATATAACTCTTCCTGGTATTCGGGCGTTATGATATCATACGGAGGAGCCAGCACATCCTCCATAGATACCTTAGAAACATTGTAAAGAATTCCCCTGAAAGGGACTATTTCAGCCATTGTTATAAGTTCTGTTGAGTCCAAAGAAAAGAATAAAGTTATATTAGCACGGAGAGAATATGAAATTCAAACGAGGATTACAGCGCTTCCTTAGCCGTAGCCTTTATAACCTCCTTTATGTTCCTGTCAAGAAACTCAGGGATAAAAGGTATGTCTAAGTTCAAGAATCCAGACGTTATCACAGAGACGGCATCCTCTCTGGAGATACCCCGTGACATTAAATATTCAACCTGTTCTTCAGCAATAGGACCTATGGAAGCTTCATGAGAAAGTTCTGCCTTGATCGCACCATCGGACACCAGTTGTGGTATGGCATAAATCTTTGCCTTATTTGAAAATAATATTCCGCGGCAGTCAAGGTGTGCCAAACAATAACCTCTGGTCTTAGCTATCAGGTCTCCCCTTGAATAAATTACACTCTCATCAGCAGCTATAGCCCTTGCTGTAGATTCACCCCTTGTGTCCTCTCCCTCGAGGACTATCCTTGAGCCAACATCTATATAAGAATCCTTAAGCCCATATAAAATGGTGTTGAACTTTGCAGAAGATCTGTCTCCTTTAAGATAAGCCGCGGGAAACATCTGAAGGGACTTTACAGGCTTTAATAGGACATAGTTACTGAAAAAAGCCCCATCCTCCTCGACGATAGCCCCAGTCCTCGGTCTTACATGGAAGTTATCAGCCCAACTATGGATCATCGTGAAGAAGAGTTTTCCACCTTTCTTAACAAAAAACTCAGAAATTCCAATATGTACCCCCTCAGCATCTCTTTTGGCCAGGGTACAGCCAGTTATCACCTGGAGTTCTGCGCCTTCTTCTACGATTATTATATTATGAACATTCTGGCTTATATAGTTTCCTGCAACTAACAAACATGCCTGTACAGGATATTCTGGTTTTTGATGAGGGAAGACCCTTATGAAGTATCCATGAGTCATATTCAGTTCCGCCTGGGCAGTGTATTTGTCCTGATCTACAGGAATAACCCTCCAGTAATACTCTTCCAGCCAATCATACTTACTGAGAGCCTCAGTGGTGCTCATTATTTCAAGTTTTCCCTCGTAAGCCTTGTTTATCCTTTCATAAACTACAGAGTGGTCAACCTGAATATAAGAGCCTGACCTTACCTCTTCCTTTACATCAATACCTGCCATAACGGCAGCTTCCTTTGCCTGGCGAGACAAACCCTCAAGGTTCTCTATCCTTCCCCTTTCTATATGTTCGCTGTAGCGAGAAAGGTCTATATCAGGACCAATGGCCGCCTTCTTGTCTTTTACCCTTTCAGCCCTCACCCTTATATCAGAAAGGTATATTTTACTTATCGACATTCAGCGCACCCCCTGTAACCATGCCTTTTAATTTCCGAAAGGATATCCCTTGGGTCTCCCCCGCAGATTAATTTCCCTTCAAAGATAATATAACCCTTATCAGCATTCACGTAATCAAGGATATAACCGGTATGTGTTATGATTATAGCACTTCTCTTTGGGTCCTTTACTTTGTCTTTTCCAAGAAGCATATTTATAGCTTCACCCACGAGGGTAATGTTCTCAAGGTCAACACCGGACTCTGGCTCATCAATGAGAACCATGTCAGGCCTCTGAACCATGAGCTGGAGAAGCTCTGAGCGCTTTATCTCACCACCAGAAAAACCATCGTTAAGTCCTCTGTCCAAATGGCCTGAAAGATTAAGCCTTTCGGCATACTCAACAAAACCTTCTTTATTAATTCTGCCATCTGAGATTATCTCGATAATTTTTCTTAATGTAACACCCCTGACGGTGGGTGGTCTCTGAAAGGAAACACCCATACCAAGTTGGGCTCTTTCATAAACATCTTTGTTTGTTATATCCTCTCCTTTAAAATATATCCTGCCCTGCTCCACTACGTATTTTGGGAATCCCATCAGGGTCATAATAAAGGATGTTTTACCAGCGCCGTTAGGCCCGAAAAGCACAAGAACCTCTCCGTAATTTATGGAAAGGTTAACACCTTTTAGAATCTGCCTCTCGTCAACAGAGACCCATAGGTCTTCTACCCTTAACATCTCTTGCACAATTTACCCCTCCTTTCAAAGGATACATTATGTTTATAATAACCTACTGGCAAAGTAAATAAAAATTCTTTATTTTTTAGTTCTATCTTATTAAAAACAGGACATTTCTAAATTGGCTTGACACAAAAGGTACAGCAATTCTCGGTGAAATTGAAAACCCTTGAGATTGTTTTGCTCCGCTCGCAATGACAAGACAAGTTTTCGTAATCCGTCATTGCGAAGGGCCTTATCCTGAAGCAATCTCGTCTCTTTTTCACCGAGAATTGCTGCAAAAGGTACCCGAAACTTGACTTTATTTTTAATAAAAACTTAAAATAAACATTTACAAATTATGGGAACATATACAACATACCATCCACATAAGATAAAACGTAAAAGGACTCATGGCTTTCTTGAAAAGATGAGTTCCGCAGGCGGGCGTAAGGTTCTCAAGAGGAGAAGGACCAAGGGGCGTAAAAGATTGACTGTTTAAGGCGTGAAAAACCTTTGCGCTCTTTAATAAGAAGACGGGATTTTGAGTTGGTCATTAAGGAGGGAGTTACCTTAGCTTCAAAATATCTCGTTATGTACGCAAGGCCGAATGAACTCAGTTTCAACCGCCTTGGACTTTCTGTTAGCAAAAAGGTTGGGAAAGCTGTTATAAGAAACAGGATAAAACGTCTCCTGAGGGAAGCTATGAGAAAACCCTTGCAGGGAGTTACTTTGAATTATGATTTTATCTTAGTCGCCAGAAGGTCCTCTGTAGAGGGTGAGCTAAATGATTTTATTCGAGATATAAAGAGATTTCTACCGAGGTTATTTTATGAAAAAAGTTCTGATATCACTAATAAGACTATATAAGTACATCATATCTCCCCTGCTTCCTGTGAGCTGCAGGTTTACTCCCACCTGCTCTGAATATTCTATTGACGCAATAAATAAGTATGGTACTATTAGAGGATTCTATATTTCATTGAGGAGGATACTGAGGTGTCATCCCTTTCATCCCGGCGGGTATGACCCTGTAAAATAAAAATGGAAAAGAGAGCACTTCTTGCCGTAGCACTTGCATTTGCTATCTTCTTTCTCTATCAGTATTTCTTTATTAAGCCTGAACCACCGAAAGTCCAAAAACAGAATAAAGCAGAGGAAAAAGAAAAACCTGCCACTGTAGAACCTTCAGCGTCTACTATAACTACACCTGAAACTAAAAGGACGTCCTCTGAAGGAAAAGAGATAAGGGTCGAGACTGAATTATATTCAGCAGTTTTTACAACACAAGGCGCAACATTAAAACACTATGAGCTTAAACAATACAAGGATAAAGAAGGCAAAAACGTTGTACTCCTTAAAAGCCCGTGCTTAGAACCTCCCCTTAGTATAGGCTCAAAGGACGACTTCAACCTCTCAGATGCTAACTTTAATGTTTCCGCCTCTGGCGGAGGTAAAGACATTAAACTCAATAAGAATGTAAACTCAGGTTCACTTATATTTGAATATGCAGACTCTGGATTCTCAGTTAAAAGGTTATATACGTTCCATAATGATAATTATACGATTGATATTAAGGATGAAGTCTCAGGGCTGCCTGACTACTGGATAACCATCGGCACTGATTTTGGCATCTATGACAATAAAGATACATCAACACATATAGGCCCCGTACTTCTCAAGGAGACCGACAGGCTTGAGTTTAATGCAAAGAAACTGAATGAAGTTAGGAGCTATAAGGAGGGCCTGAAGTGGATAGCACAGGAAGATAAGTATTTCTTTGCCGGTCTTGTTCCTCTTACCAATATGGAGGAGGCAAAGGTCTGGAAACTAAAGGACTCTCCTATTGCTGCGTTCAAGGGCAGGCCTGGCATAAATAACTTTATCCTCTATGCCGGGCCAAAAGAATATGACAGACTGAAGGCTCTAAATGTGGGGCTTGAACATATTGTAGATTTCGGGTTTTTCTCTGTGATAGCTGTGCCTCTTTTCTGGCTTCTAAAATTCTTTTATAAGTTTATCGGCAATTATGGATGGGCAATAGTACTTCTCACTATAATTATAAGAATACCTTTTATCCCTCTTGTTAACAAAAGTCAGAAGTCAATGAAGAAGATGCAGGAGTTACAACCCAGAATGGCTGAGGTAAGAGAAAAATATAAGAAAGACCCTCAGAGAATGCAAAAAGAGGTAATGGAACTTTATAAAAAGCATAAGGTAAATCCTGTAGGAGGATGTCTTCCGATGCTCCTTCAGATACCTGTATTCTTTGCACTCTATAAAATATTGATGATAGCCATAGAACTCAGGGGCACACCTTTTATGCTCTGGATAAAAGACCTTTCAGCGCCTGATACACTTTTTGGACACATCCCTTCAGGGGTCCCTTTAATCGGAGGTTTTGCTGTTGGTCCATTGCCTATAGTCATGGGTATCACTATGCTAATCCAGCAGAAAATGACCCCGACATCTATGGACCCAACCCAGAATAAGATGATGATGCTTATGCCTATTGTATTTACATTTCTATTTCTGAATTTTGCATCAGGTCTTGTCCTCTACTGGCTTATGAACAATATCTTCAGCATTACCCAGCAGTTCTATGCAAATAGAAAACTCGCAAAAGAAGCAGCTCAAACCTCTTAATTTTCAAATATGTTTATAGATGATACTATCGCGGCAATATCTACTCCCCTCGGTGAAGGAGGGATAGGCATTGTAAGATTGAGCGGGAAAGATTCCATAAAAATAGCTGAAAAAATCTTCATCTCACCAAAAAATAAATCACTTAATAATTCAAAATCTCACAGGATAATCTATGGCTATATAAAAGATCCAAAAACTGACAAAGAGATTGACGAAGTATTAATTACAATAATGCGATCTCCGTATTCTTATACAAGAGAGGATGTGGTCGAGATAAACTGTCATGGAGGTATGACTGCCTTGAGAAAAACCCTTGAGCTTATCCTGAAACAAGGTGCAAGGCTTGCAGAGCCAGGAGAGTTTACCAAAAGAGCATTTATAAATGGAAGGATAGACCTTAGTCAGGCAGAGGCAGTACTCGATCTTATAAGGTCTAAGACCGATGAAAGCAGGAGGATTGCGATTGAGCAGCTTCAGGGAGGTCTGTCTGAAAAAATAACAGCACTGAGAGACAGACTAACAGAAGTCTGTGCTCACGTAGAAGCATATATAGATTTCCCTGAGGATGAAATAGAGACAGCATCAATAAAGGCCGTGTTAGAGTCGATGAAAGACATTGGCAGGGAATTCCATGCACTCCTTAAAACTTATGATGAGGCAAGATTTTTCAGGGAAGGACTTTCAACAGCAATTGTTGGAAGTCCCAACGTGGGGAAATCATCACTACTGAATGCACTACTCAAAAAAGACAGGGCAATAGTAACAGAATATCCAGGTACGACAAGAGATGTAATCGAGGAATATCTGAATATAAATGGCCTTCCACTGAGGATTATGGATACAGCAGGCATAAGAGATGTACAGGATATTGCAGAGAAAGAAGGGGTTAAAAGAAGCCTTCTGAGTATAGAAAATGCTGACATCGTGATTGCTATGTTTGATTGCAGTGAACTCTTAAAGGAAGAGGATTTTGAAGTGATTCAAAAGGTAAAGGATAGGAACACGATTTTTGTGTTAAATAAATCTGACCTTCAATCAGCAATTGATCGAAATTCAATTTCGTCCCTTGTCCCTCGTCCTTCTCCCTCCATTTTAAATATCTCTGCAACCAGAGGCGATGGACTTGAGGAATTGAAAGACATAATTTTCGAGTCATGCCTGAAGAACTGGAAAGAAGAAAGGGAAGGAGTCGTCATCACAAACCTGAGGCACAAGACCGCAATAGAGAAAGCCAAAACATCACTCGAGAGGGCGATCTCGGCTTTGTTGGAAAATCAACCTCTCGAAATCCTTGCCCTTGAACTCAGGGATTCCCTGGATAGGCTCGGAGAGATTGTCGGAGCTATTACGACAGAAGATATATTGAACAAGATATTCACCGATTTCTGTATCGGGAAATAGTCCTGGCATTTTATTGAATATCCATCTCATTTTTCTTACAGAAGTAAGACTCTCCAATTTCGCGATCGTGCAACATATTGGTCCTATTGCTTTCCAGTTGTAAGCTTAATATCCGATCAGATGTCATTCCAGCTTGTCTGGAATCTTTCTGAAATAGCGCCCTTACTTCCCCTCCCTTGATGGGAGGGGTTAGGGGAGGGTGATAGTGGATGGGAAGAGCATTGAAAATTGTAATCTCTGAAATATAAAATTATCGGAGAAGTACAAGAGCAGATATTCTTGTTTTGGTTATTAGATTTTATTTATTCATGCCGGTGTGGTGGAATTGGCAGACGCGCCGGACTCAAAATCCGGTGGGGGCAACTCCGTGTGGGTTCGACTCCCACCACCGGCACCATTGGAATCTATTGTTTTTTCAATATTTTTAATCTTCTTCGCTCTTCGATTTCCGTGCCATAAAGCAGAATCTCTCTCCTCTCCCCGACCAACACCAAATTGCCCAAATACTTTCAGCCATAGATAAAAAGATAGAAGG
>PEUB01000043.1 GCA_002780895.1 Nitrospirae bacterium CG02_land_8_20_14_3_00_41_53 | reverse complement strand
CAGAATCACATCTGGATCCTGTCTGAGGACATATTTCAGCGCAGCTTTAAATGATACCGTGTCAGCATTTACCTCTCTCTGGTTGACCAGACATTTTTTGTGTTGATGAAGATATTCAATAGGATCCTCTACAGTTATAATATGTTCACATCTCTCTGAGTTTATCCTGTCGATCATGGCCGCGAGTGTTGTTGACTTACCGCATCCTGTTGGCCCTGTAACAAGTATTAGGCCGCGCGGCTTTTTTACAAGGTCATTAACAATCTCAGGCAGCCCGAGCTCCTTAAACCCTCTGATTTCGAATGGGATAGTTCTGAATGCCCCGGCTACTGTACCTCTCTGCATAAAGATATTTGCCCTGAACCTGCTAACACCCTTGACACCAAAAGAAAGATCGAGCTCATTATTTTCCTCATATTTATGCTTTTGTGCATCAGTAAGTATACTATAACATAACGCCTTCGTGTCAGCAGGTGTCAGTGGTGGGTGGTCAATACGCTCGAGCTTTCCATCTATCCTCAACCTCGGCGGACTACCTGTTGTTATGTGGAGGTCTGAGGCATTTTTTTCTATCATCATCCCCAATAAGTCATAAAGCGTGGCCATCTAAATTTTCTTCCTCCTTCTTCCTTCATTCTTATATTTACCAATGGAGTAGCTTGCTATACTCCACAGGGTTAATCACCAAAAGTAACCCTCACCACTTCTTCTATCGAGATAATACCTTCTTTAACCTTGGTAAGACCACTCATCCTTAACGTCTTCATGCCGAGTCTCACAGCTGTCTTTTTTAATTCATCTGCTGATGCACCCTCTAAAATCATCTCCTTGATCTCGGTGCTGATAGGCATAATCTCATAAAGGGCCAACCTTCCCTTATATCCAGAACCATTGCAGGCAGGACAACCCTTGCCTTTGTAAGATTTTATAGTCTTTGCCTCTTCTTCTGAGAAGCCTAGACTTATAAGGGCTGGGATGGGAATTTTTTCCTCTTCCTTACACTCCGTGCATATCTTTCTAGTAAGCCTCTGGGCAGCGATAAGGATAACTGATGCTGATATGAGAAAAGGCTCAATACCCATATTCAATAACCTGCTTATGCTGCTCGGTGCATCATTTGTGTGCAGGGTGCTCAGGACAAGATGGCCTGTCAAGGCTGCCTTAACCGCAATCTCTGCTGTCTCGAAGTCACGAATCTCGCCCACTAAGATGATATCCGGACTTTGCCGTAAAAAAGACCTGAGGGCCGAAGCGAATGTGAGTCCTATCTCTTCCTTCATTTGTACCTGATTCAACCCTGTAAAGCTATATTCAACAGGGTCCTCAGCAGTCATTATGTTAATACCAGGCTTATTAAGATAACTCAATGCGGAATAGAGGGTAGTTGTCTTGCCACTTCCGGTAGGTCCTGTAACGAGTATCATGCCATAGGGCTTATCCAGTGTTTCCATGAATTTTCTTAATGGATCTTCTTCGAATCCAAGCCTTGTAAGGTCCACCTGAAGGTTTGACTTATCGAGGATCCTGAGAACCGTCTTCTCGCCAAAAAGGCATGGCAAAACTGAGACACGAAAATCTATCTCTCTCTTTTTGCCGAGTCTCAGCTTAATCCTTCCATCCTGCGGAAGTCTCCTCTCTGCAATATCAAGGTTTGCCATTATCTTGAGCCTCGAGGTTACAGCAGCCTTTATTTTTAGAGGTAGATTCATTGCATTAAACAGGACTCCGTCAACCCTGTACCTCACCCTCAGGGAGGTCTCGTATGGTTCTATATGTATATCGCTTGCCCCACCCTTTATAGCATTTATGAGTATCCCATTAACAAGTTTTACTATTGGCTCATCAACCTCCGCTGCTGCTGAATCCTCTTTTTCAGTAAAAGCCTCTATACTATCAAGCGCATCTCCGACAACCTTATCAAATTCATCAACATCTACCATGATGCTGTCATCAAATGAAGTCGTTGCTTCTTCATCTCCGATGTCCTCGTCCGAGAGTGTATAATCCTTTGCCTGAACTACCTGAGTTGTGGCCGACTTTTTTGCCGCAATAAGGGCGTCACCATGACCCGCA
>PEUB01000019.1 GCA_002780895.1 Nitrospirae bacterium CG02_land_8_20_14_3_00_41_53 | reverse complement strand
GATGTTCCAAACCACGTCCCTGTTGTTTTGGCCGAAGCCGCAATTGATAAGTCCTCTGGGGAAATCTGGAACTTGCTTGATAAGCATCTCACTAGTGTAGTGCGTCATAAATAACTTGACATTTGAATATTTGTTTTGTAGAATCATTATGAATGAACATTGCAGAACGAATCATACTTACTCCAGAAGAAGCAACAACTATATCTCGTTGGGCGAATGGGAAAAGTTTCCCATTACGTTTAATTCAACGAGCACATATCATCCAATTATCAGCCGAAGGCATTTTTATTCACAAAATAGCCAAACGATTAAATATTTCCCGTCCAACAGTTCAGTTGTGGCGAGAACGTTTTTTAGCATTTCGGTTACCAGGTTTGGAGAAAGATGCTCCTCGTCCTGGGAGGTTTCCAAAAATATCCCAAAAGAAAGTTATGGCTATAATCAACGCTACCCTGCAAACAACACCTCCAGATGCGACTCATTGGAGTACTCGCAGTATGGCTAAAGCACAAGAGGTCAGCGAAGCAAGTATTCGACGTATTTGGAGACAATACAATCTAAAACCCCATTTAATCAAAAAATTCAAACTCAGCCGAGACAAACGGTTTCTGGAAAAACTCTACGATGTCGTTGGTCTTTATCTGAATCCTCCGGACAAATCGATTGTCTTTTCTGTAGACGAAAAAAGTCAGATACAATCGCTCGAACGCACACAACCATTGCTTCCATTACGACCTGGTATTCCAGCCAGGCAAACGCACGATTACAAGCGTCACGGTACAACCACATTATTTGCAGCTTTAAATATGCTCGATGGCACAGTTATTGGAGATTGTATGCCACGACACAGGCATCAGGAATTTATAAGGTTCCTTCAAACAATCAACACCAAAACCCCGACCGATTTAGATCTGCATCTGATTGTCGACAACTACGGAACACACAAACATCCACGGGTTCAGAGATGGTTAAAACGTCATCCCCGGTTCTACCTGCATTTTATTCCGACATCCAGTTCTTGGTTAAACATGGTAGAACGGTGGTTTGCCGAAATATCGAGAAAAAGAATTCGTCGAGGTTCATTCAAAAATGTGAAGGAGCTAATTATGGTTATAAAACAATACATTGAATCCCATAACCAAAATCCAAAAGTGTTCGTTTGGACGGCTTCCGTAGAAAGTATTATGAGAAAAATTTCAAATGTAAAGATCTGTTAGACGCACTACACTAGCTAAATCAATTTTGAATGACCCAGACATGCAACATTACAATCTCAATAAAGAAAATATCAAAGATTGGATAAAAAATAATGTTGTACGAATCGATATTATCTTAGATGAATCTCTCGGTATATTTGTTTTGAATTTTTTAGAAGCATTTATGCATTGCAAGCTAAAACCTAAGTATGAGGGATTTGATAGCCAAAGATGAAACCATAACAAATCACTTCAGCGGATGGCTTAAAGCCACCGCTGAACTAAGTCGTTACACGTCAAAATAATAACGGCATATAACGGGCATTCATATCCAGGTTATCTGCTCAGTGCATAAAAGGAGTCAACTATAAAGAATTCTCCTTAACACGGAAAAAAGATTTATGAGAAAGCATAGCGAAAATAGTTCTAACGAGTTTATGAGCAGTAGCGAGGACAGCCTTTCTATAAGGCAGGCCGTCTTTTTTTCTTTTAAGGAAATAAGCCTTAAAGAAAGCATTAACCCTTATAACATTGACCGTCATAAGGTAAATAACCCTTCTGAGATGGCGGTTGCCTCGTTTGGAGATTCTGCTTGCGCCTTCAAACTTACCGGACTGAAAGACAGAAGGGTCTATCCCGGCAAAGGCAATAAGACTTTTATGGCAGGGGAAGTTAGCGATATTGCCGACCTCAGCGAGGAAGGCAGCGCCGGTAGTCGTATCAATACCGTCAATGGAAGTGATGATCTCAAGCTCCTGTATCATCATGGACTGACAGAAACCGGAGAGCATCACGGTCATTTTATCAAGTCTTTCCATAAGATGCAGGAGCGTAGAGATTTTCTCAGGCAGGATAAGTTCCTTAGAAAGAGAAAAATAGGGGTCAGGTCTTTAATCTTGCTCTTTGTGTCTTAGGTATGCATAATATATTTCATGGCGAGACCGTTAAGAATTGAGTATGAT
>PEUB01000095.1:1082-4048 GCA_002780895.1 Nitrospirae bacterium CG02_land_8_20_14_3_00_41_53 | reverse complement strand
GGCTACATGTACATCATTACGCCAAGGGGCTTTAGGGCTAAAGTAACACAGACATACAACTTCCTTCAGCGAAAACGTGAAGAATATGACAGGCTGGAGGAAGAGATAGAGACACTCATGCAGGAAAATCACGAACATCTTAAAAATAATAGGAATCCACTCCGGTGATTCGGACGGGCAGCTTTTGTATGTGGATGGTGTGATGACTCTACGGCTCTTCTACTCTATGACTTAAGAAGTAAAATGTATTTTTTAGGTTTGGCCCCAAGTCATTTTGTAATAATGCTAAAGAATTTTGAAAAATAGGAGGTATTTAAAATGCAAGTAATTAAGGCTGTTTTTGATGGTAATGAAATAAAGCCTATTGAACCGATAAAGACAAAGAAAAGGACAGAGGTTCTTGTTATATTTCCTGACAATTCTGAAAGAAAATCACCTGAAGAGGCACGGAGACTTCTGAGGGGTTCCGGGAGGGGTGAGAGGTTAACTGAAAGGTTGCTGAAATCAAGGGCCGAGGATATTAAACTTAAACGAAACTAAGAAGATCTATATTTAGACACCTCTGCTATTCTGACTTATATAGAAGATGAAGATGGGTCTGATTATGTTGAAAATCTTTTAATTGATGCAGAAAAAGGAATCGCTGATATTTATGTTTCTTTCATATCATTGACCGAAGTATTTTATATCACAATGAGAGAAAAGGGTGAGCTTCTGGCGTCTGAGAGAGTTAAACTTATACAGTCCCTTGCTGTGAAAGTTCAAGAATCCGATGAAACGATTAATATAAATGCTGGAAAATTAAAAGCAAGAAATAGCATATCTCTGGCAGATGCCTATATTGCGGCATTGTGTCAGATTCATAATGGAATACTTGTCCACAAAGACCCAGAATATGAAAAGCTTGCATCTGAGATCAAAGAGTATAGACTACCATATAAACTTTTATAACCAAATTCTCTATGATTGGGAAACTCAAAGTCCTCGTCTTTGTCTATATGCACGTATGCAAGCCTGACCCCGATGCTTTTAGGGCTTCAAGACATGACACCTTATGTACCCTTTTTTGAGAAGGATTTATGTTAAAATCAATCCGTAATAACTTATGAAAGGAGGGATATAAAGTGGGCAAAATAATCTTGGAAGTCAAGGATGAAGATTTATTGCAAATTGGTGAAGCGAAGATAAAGGAAGAAATAGAGCATACCCTTAAATGGATAAAGATGAAGGGGCTTCTTAAAAGTATTTCCAGGGCGCTGAGCAGTTTAAAAGTAGATTATGAAAAAGAGGTAAAGGCAATTAAAAGAGAGGTATGGAAAGAGTATAAAAAAGAACTTCCTCTATGAAAATTGTTATCGATTCAAACATTATATTTTCTGCTCTTATTAGTGGTAAAGAGGTTTATATAGATATCTTCAAGATGAATGATGTTTCTACCCCTGACATAGTATTTTCGGAATTAAATAAGTACGAAGTTCGCCTGATAAAGAAAACCAAGTTAAAGAAAAATGAGTTTAGAACATTTGTACAAATGCTTTTTGAGGAAATAACAGTTATTCCTAAATTTGCTATCTCTCCAGAAAATTGGCAGAGGGCTTATAAAATCTGTTATGACATAGATGAAAAAGATACACCATTTGTAGCTTTAAGCCTTGAATTTAAAGTTCCTTTGTGCACAAATGATAAGACACTATATGAAAAGCTTAAGGAAAAGGGTTTTAATAATTTTGTGACTATTGAAGAACTGATGAAACTGATAAAAGACCAATAAGCGAATGCGGCAGGGCTAAATTAACAAGAGAAACCAAACAAACCAGATCAACTATATAAACCAGATAAACCAGATCGACGAGAATGTGAAATGTGTAAACGCGACCCTTGCTTCTACACTTTGCTCTCAGTCCCATACTCTATGCTCTTTGCTTGCACGCTTGTAGGCTTGAATGATTTAATGCAAAAAACAAGACCTGACCCTGCTCACTCTGCTGACTCTGACCCGACCTCTCTTTTCCTTTTTGTCTCCTTTTCCTTTTTCCTCGCGGATTTTTGTAAAAACTGTTATCGTCTATAGAATCAGGGCTTTTTATAATGAATTGTCGGTCTGATCATAAAAGTAAGATTAGATTAAGAAACATTTTGGGACAGCCTGCCGTCCCCTTTTTCGTTTCTTTTTCGTTTTCTTTGATAAATAGTAAAAGTAAAGACTTGACCCTATTTCCTATTTGTAATAAATGATACTTTACCTTTATCTATACCTTTACCTCTTATGTTGAGGAAGGGTTAAGAAAGACGATTGACGGGTATACGGAAAGCAAAGAGAGTTAATGAGTGATTTAAAAGGAAGATAGTGATGAGAAATGTCAAGAATCGAGATGTGATACCAATTGGGCAAAAAATAGAACCGTCCCCTTTTTTGCTTTTATTGAACATTGTCAAATGTGGAGACGCGACCCCCAACTCTATGATTAAAAACGATAGCCTTGACTTTTCCTGTGTTATATTTCATAATTTGGTATAAATTTATTCATACTGAGAGGAGGATATATGTTAAAGACCGTGAAGGTGGCGGTAAGTATGAGCAGCGAGGACTTCAAGGTAATCGAAGAGATAAGAAAACGCGACGGAATAACAAGAAGTGGTGTTGTGGTAAAGGCAGTCAGACTTCTCAGGGATAAAAGCGAGAAGGAGAAGATGATAAAGGCATATGAAAATGGATACAAAAAATATCCGGAGAAACTGATTGAGATAAAAGCCATAGAAAAGGCATGTATTGAGACGCTGTCTGACGAGGTTTGGGAATGAAGAGGGGTGAGGTCTGGTGGGCTGAGCTTCCGCTACCCATGGGTAAACGGCCAGTAGCACTCCTTTCAAGGGATGAGGCATATTCGGTCAGGAACGCAATAACCGTGGCAGAGGTGACAAGGACTATAAGAAAAATCCCTGTTGAAGTTCCCCTCGGACCTGAG
>PEUB01000095.1:0-1063 GCA_002780895.1 Nitrospirae bacterium CG02_land_8_20_14_3_00_41_53 | reverse complement strand
ATTATAACAATTCGTAAAGACCTCCTTATTGAAAGAATTACGTTACTGAAGAGCGATAAGATAGCACTGATAGAAAAGGCTATACGGTTTGCTTTAGGTATGGAATAATAATCTACCATAGACCTGAAAAGAAGATAATGTAAAAGTAAAATCTGTGGATGAATTAGTTTAATTGACTATTGAAAATATAGGATGTGTCCCCATGCCTCTTGTTGTTTTACGACAATAAGCAGGATTGTAAATGGTAAATAGTAAAAGTAAAGACCTGACCCCGAATACATACTTGTGTCAGAATCGAAGGTGATCATTAGTAACCCCCGAAAGGAATGGGAGGAGAATGATTTATGAATGTCACAGAGGCAAAGAAGATATTAGAGGAGAAGAGAGACTTCTTGAGAGAAAGATTCCATGTGATGGATGTGGGGATATTCGGTTCCTTTATTAAGGGAGAGGAAACAGCTTTGAGCGATATTGACATTCTGGTTACTTTTGAAAGGGGACATAAGGATTTTTTCAATTATATGAGGATGAAATATTACCTGGGGGAGCTTATTGGAATGGAAGTTGATCTGGTAATAAAGGAAGCTGTAAAACCCGGATTAAGGGAAAAGATATTCCGAGAGGTAGAATATGTCAGATAAGGAAAGATAGTATATCCTTTTTCTGGAAGATATTCAAACCGCAATTGTAAAGATAGAGAAGTACACAGAGGGACTATCTTTTGAAGAGTTTTGCAATTTCGAGATGTCAGTTGATGCGGTGTTGAGGAACCTTGAGGTTATCGGCGAGGCGGTGAAAAATATTCCTGAAGGGGTAAGGAATCGGTATCGCGAAGTTGAATGGAAAGAGGCAGTGGGATTCAGGAATGTTTTAGCTCTTGATTATTTCGGAATCGACCTGGAATCGATATGGGATACGCTTAAGAAAAATTTACCTGCTTTTAAGGAACATATAGCAAATGTGTTGGAATGTGAAAAATTTGAGGATAATGTTGATGAGAAAAAGTAGCCCTAATTGGCCCACCCCCCGGCAAAACGCTAAATTTAAAGACCTGACCCCCAAA
>PEUB01000100.1:3330-3713 GCA_002780895.1 Nitrospirae bacterium CG02_land_8_20_14_3_00_41_53 | reverse complement strand
AAAACTATTTGTCATAAAAATTCAAGCCAATTCCATAAAAAATCTTAACGTGTTTCGGGGTCAGACTTGTTTATTGCAATTCCTATAAACATAGGGGGGTCGCTTCTTTATCTTTGACAGATTTCATAGCCTACAAGCTGGCAAGCTTCAAGCAACTAATTCCAGCTTTAATTTCTCTATACGTGAGCGCACCGGTTTTAATTCTGTGATTGTGACATATACAATAGAAGTATCTTTTTCGGCTACGCTTTGTGCTGTTTCCCTTGCCCATTTGTTAAATTCATCATCCCCTATAATCTGCATAACAACAAGAGCGTTATCTGGTATTCCATCTGCAAATTCAGGATGTTCTAAAATATACTTATCAAATTCCTTAACAAGCA
>PEUB01000100.1:0-3319 GCA_002780895.1 Nitrospirae bacterium CG02_land_8_20_14_3_00_41_53 | reverse complement strand
GGAAAAAGATAGGGACGTTGTTTCCTAGTGGGAATTGTTTTTATTAGAAACAGAACAGTGTTTCCAGGGTCACCCACCCATTAAAAGGCCCTTTGTCAAGAGACAAACGACTCCTATCGAAAAAAGTTTTATTTTTCTTTTTTTACCATATCGGTTCCGCATGATACTTCTTTCGCACCCGTTATTTCTCTCTTCATTGGTTGTAGGTATAGTTTAAGAACTACTCCGCACCAGTCACCCATCAGGATCAAGACTCAAATCGAAAAAGGGGACGGTTCTACGCATTTGACATCCATCTTTAGCATGGAGCATAGGGCATGGGGCATAGGGCATGGAGCAAAGAAACAGACAGGCTACCGCCCCTCCTGTCCAAACGACAGGTCCTTTTTGATAAGTTTTTAGCTGACAAGCACTCACTGCTTCACCCTCTCAGTTACATATCCGTTCTATGGGATTGTAACCTACGAGGATTATTAAACTCTGGGCTGCGAAATTATACACACTCTATCCCTTATGCGTCAATCTTAAAATCAACATGTTAGAACTCAATCGAACAATGAAATTTTTTGGGTGGTGAGGTTAGAGAGGTACCATTCATACGTCATCCTGACCCCTTCCTTTAGCGCTATTTTGGCCTCCATCCCAGTTCTTTTAGTTTGATTATTATAATACTATAATATAATAGGGAGTTAGGTTTCGCCTAATATCGCTTTCATAATCTTATAAATATCAGAAATGTCAAACTATATCAGATTGAAGTTGCCGATTTACTTTAACCAATTCTCTACATGGAGATTTTGAATCCGCTTGAAATGTTCTTCGTTGTTTGTAACTATCCCTAATCCACGAACTAATGCAGAAGCCGCAATAAGGATATCTGCATCTGCAATTAACTCTCCGCGCTTACTTAGATCCGCATAAATTTCTGCGGCCATTACTATAATCTCATCGGTAAGTGGCAAAATTACATTCTTTGCGCAGAAACGGTCGAATATCATAGCCTGTTTGGTCGCACCTTTAGCCTTCAGCCCACGCAGAATCTCATACCGAGTAATAACTGAGAATATAAACTGGCCATGCTCGGCTAAGTAGTGGCGCGCTTTAGATATTGCGACAGGGTTCTTTCGCATAACCGCCGAAAGAATATCTGTATCCAATATTATTTGTGTTGCCAAAGGTGTCGTTAAGTCCTATTCCTATCTCTGAAGAGGTTACGGCGATCCAAAGCAATCTGTTCTATATCATCTATTTCTTTGTCTGATAGACCTTGATACACCTGCGTGGCTAACTCAAGAAGTTCCTCTGGGGTCAATTGTGGAGGTACCTCAACGATAAGCCGCACCTGCTGCCCCTCTGATATCTCAGGGGGGTTCAAGGGTTTAAAAACCCCATCTTTATAGATAGCTTCCAATGTCTGTTCCATGATATTTTCCTCCTTGTCACAGCTTCAAACTTTACCTAACTCCATTTCTTTTTTAATATACTCTATCATCTTTTTCACATCTTTTCCAAGCCATTTCTTATATCCACTCTTGGACTCCAACTAATCTTTTTTGCTTCTTTTATATCAGCCAGTTATAAGTCGCGGTAGGGACGCCAGTTGCCAGAGCTCCCCGCACAGATCCCAGCGTGCGGCACTACCAAACCGGGCTTTTGCCTCGGGTGATGACGCCAAGGCCTTTCCAAGGGGAAACCGGGGTCGGGCCAAGCTATCTGCTTGATTATTCTGGATTAAAGTTCCCAAAATAGGTGTTTTTAAGCCCTATATCTTCGCTTTTGACCCCAAAATGCTCTCCATGAACAAAGCTCCGGGGTCAGGTCTTTAATCTTGACATTTCTCTATACCACTCAATCGTCTTTCTCAACCTTTCTTAAACATAAAAGGTAAAGGTATAGATAAAGGTAAAGAACTACTTCTTAAAATTTTTCAAAGTTACGACAATCTTGTTCAAGTCGTTGTATAGTTTTAAGAGTTGTCTATCAAGTTTTTCGACAAGGTCTTTATCAAAATACCCTACTCTTTTTCTATATTCCAAATGACTTTGTGTTTCTGTTACAGAACCTTTGGCAAAGTAATAAAAGTTAAGGTTTGGGTGGGGGTCAGGCTTGCATACGTGCATATAGACAAAGACGAGGACTTTGAGTTTCCCAATCATAGAGAATTTGGTTATAAAAGTTTATATGGTAGTCTATACTCTTTGATCTCAGATGCAAGCTTTTCATATTCTGGATCTTTGGGGAAGGGTGTCATGGGGTCAGGTCTTGCAATATCAGTTTCCATAGCTGGCAAGCTGTTCAGTAAACTTCGTCATGCCCACCAATATCTATTAACAAGAACTCATTTTTATCTAAAAATTTAAAAATTATACGACAGTCATAGGAAACACTAAAAGCCCATAGTCCTTCAAGTTTTCCGGTCAACTTATGGGTTCTTAAACGAAAATTGAAAGGTTCTTTTGAAAATAACTCTATCGCATCCCAAAATCTCTTTTTAAGTTCTTCATTATTCTTTATTTTCTTTTTGTAAATTCTCTTAAAACCATGATCCCAAGTGATTTTAATCACTTTCTAAATCCTTATATAAGTCTTTTACGGTCCCACTTTTAACCATCCCCTTTTTTAGATTAGCCATCACTTCTTTAGTCCTCTTTGTAATAGCTTCTCTTTTAGCCTCTATAAGTTGTTTTCTTATCACATCAACTGCATATTCCTTGTCGTCCAGAGGCAGAAGACTAAAATCCTCCATTAATTTATTCAATGTTGATCTGCTCATATTCCTAAGCCTCCTTTAAGCTCGAATATATTAATTTTAACATATTTTTTGTTTTTCCAGAGATTCTTCCTCCCGAAAAGTTGAGACTCAGCATGGCGTAAAAGAAATAGGGTCAAGTCTTTACTTTTACTATTTATCAAAGAAAACGAAAAAGAAACGAAAAAAAGAAGAGAAGGGAGGTCAAATCTTGAATCTTTACAATTTTTATCCTTATCTCCCTGTCCTGTAATACCTGTGATAAGTGCTTTTTTCATGTATTATAATATTCTCTATACCACTCCACAAATCTTTTTATACCTTCTTCTATAGATGTTTGTGGCTTAAATCCCACATCCTTCATCAAATCATCCACATCCGCATATGTAGCAGGAACATCTCCGGCTTGTATCGGCAAGAGATTTTTCTCAGCCTTCCTGCCGAGGCATTCTTCCAGCACTTCGATAAAATGCATTAGTTCTACCGGATTATTATTGCCAACAACTACTCCGGGGGTCAGGTCTTTAATCTTGACATTCCGCTTAGTTATCAAGATAGAATCACTATTTT
>PEUB01000102.1:1063-10611 GCA_002780895.1 Nitrospirae bacterium CG02_land_8_20_14_3_00_41_53 | reverse complement strand
ATAGAAGCGACCTCCTTTAGATTTTGTTTTTGGATAAAATATTTTAATCGAGGTCGCTTCCTACTTCAACAACTAAAGGGACATTGTCCTTATTTCTGGGGAAACAATTATTCCAAAATGTTTTGTTCCTCCCGAAAGCCATGATTGATGTAAAAAAACAAAGTCTCTGATATTGAAAGTTATAATTGCTCTTCTATTTGATACCGCAAAGGCAAGCTGATCTTCATCGCTTTTACCAGACATACCGGCCTCTTTAGCAGCAAGTACATCGTAACCATATTGACGTAATACAACCGCTAAAACTACAGGAATCATTTCATCAAGATAGAGGCTGATAGGCTGAGTAACTTCCGTTACTCCCATTCTTCAGGAAGGGTTTCCCACGTATACGCTTTTTCTTTTTCCTCTTCCGAGAGCAATTCAAATTCTTTCTCTGTTACAATTCGTCCCACGCCACGAATTTCAGTGTGCGGGATGAGTCTAAGATTATTTTTTTTAAGATATTCTTTATTTTATTATCCTCAATATCTTGGTCAATTTCTTCTCTATGGTCAAAATAGTAGCTAATCGCATCATGAATCTGTGCAAGGGAAAGGTGTGGATAAGAGGCAAGGATTTCTTCGGCTGAAGTTCCTGTTTTTACAAGCTGTGCAATAAGCCTGACAGTAATTCTTGAGCCATCAATAATAGGAGAACCACCACATACCCCTGATTTTCTAACAATATACGGGTGCTCTGTCTTAACGAGTGTCTCCATTTTATATTCCTTTTATATATGATTTGACTAAGAATATCATGGTAATCTTTCAGAAGTCAATTTCATTTCATCCTCTTGCTCTCGGAAATTACTGAGGACATCTTATAGTAGCTTGCTCACCCTTTAAGTAAAAACTTCCTTATATCCCCAACCCTTAATGTAATCTTATTTGAGTCGAGGTATTCGAGAAACGGCAGTGCATATTTTCTTGTAGTGTTAAGTATGTCCCTGAACTCTGCTATAGTCATTTCGGATTTTCTGCTAAAAAAACCCTTGAGGTTCTCAACCATTTTTCTATATGTAAAAGATGTTATATACATCGAATCGTTGATCCTGACAAGATTGTCTTCTTTTACCATGAGCTTCAGGATATCTAAAAGATGCTTCATGTCCAATTTTAGAGATTGAGATAATTCTTCTTTGGTCGGAGGCTGAAATCCGCCTTTTTCAAGGAGTCCAATAATATTTATCTTAAGTGTCTCATCCACCTGTGATAAAGCCACGCTGAAGGTTGCAAGCCTGACTAATTCCTTCTCTATGACAACATCTTTAAGTGATGTAATCAGGTTACTAAAGAATCTGGGTTCAATGTTTAGATTGGCCCTGAGCTCTTCTTTCAGCATTCCGGGCTTCAGGGAATTTTTTTTGTGAAAATCATTCATGGTCTTTTTTACAGCCTCTCTATATTGCTCGGAAGTATCTCTACGGCATCATCAATAGATATACTGCCGGAGACAGCAGTTCCTGTAACAACAGTTCCAAATCCCTTTAATGTAAAAACCCTGTCTATAGGAAGCCTGAAAAGACCTTTTGTTGGTTAATAAGACCTGATTTAATTTTGAGAAGGTTGCATATATATAAATGCTCTCGACTCTGCGGCATGATCCCCTCGTCAGCAGCAATAACAAGAAGAACAAGGTCTATCCCGCCTGCACCTGCAAGCATATTTTTAACAAGCCTTTCGTGTCCGGGGACGTCCACAATCCTGACTGTAAGACCATCGGGATAATTGAGGTCTGCAAATCCCAGGTCAATGGTAATGCCCCGCTCTTTCTCTTCTTTCAGCCTGTCAGGGTCTATACCAGTCAGTGCCTTTACAATGGCGCTTTTGCCGTGATCGATGTGTCCTGCGGTTCCGAGGATTATATAGCGCATTTGCCATCCTTAAGAATGTTTCTTCTGCTGCCATCCTTATGAATCAAGATTACAGTCGGCTTAAAAAACACAAAGTCCTGATGAAAAGGTGTTTTGACTTTCCCACCAAATGAGCTGTTGTCACCGATGGCTATGTGAATGGTACCAAATATCTTTTCTGATTCGAGGATATTATCAGGCCTTTTTGCTGCATCGTTTGTGCCGATGCCAAGCTCAGCAATATTTCCGTTTTCTCTCCTTTCAGAAAGCCTCATATTGAGATATTCAGCGTACTTATCCTCACCCGAGACATCCACGACATAACCATCCTTAACAGTAAGTGTTATCGGAGATTCAAGTTGTCTCGTTGGAGCCCATTCCAGGACGAGTCTTCCGTTAGCTGTTCCTTCAAGTGGCGCAAGATAGACCTCACCAGCTGGAAGGTTACCAAAAGAGCCATGCCTGGTAAGTATCCCTGTGTCCGATCTCGCCTTCCTTCCTTTTTTTGAGAAAGATATGATTGTGCCATTTGAGGTTTTTACCCTGATAAGCTCAGCCGTGTTTACTACCTTTGCTATCCCTCTCGTCCTTTTTGCAAGCGCTTTCCAATTAACATTCATAGCGCCCTCAAGCATAGAGACATCAAAGAGGGGCATGCTTGCATATCGACAACCACAAACCCGTGTCAAGAAATCCCTGAACCTCGTATGGCTTGTAGAATAATTTGAAAGTGCGATTACACAGTTTACAGCATTATTTTTATGCCTTCTGATAATACCCTCTGCCTTTTTAATATCTTTGTCCATTGCATTTTTCTTAAGAATAGGAAGAAGGAGTCTTTCTTTCTTTAAAGCCTTGATTGACTTTTCTCCAAATGCAAGCTCCCAGAGCTCGGAAGGAGGCTCTGCCCCATGACTTCCTGTAGCAGAATATTCATGTAATATGATTGATTTGCAGAAATTCTTACCGATCTCGGCTGTAAGTAAAGAGAGGCTTCCAAGCTTAGACCTTCGTTCCATATCTGATTCAGATATATCTTCACCTAAAAATCCCCCCATCCCCCCTTTGCTAAAGGGGGGTGAGGGGGGATTATTTTCTTTTACTGAAGGCCTGTCGTTAAACAAAAGAACCCGCTCGTATTTCTTTACACCGAGGTTAATCCTGAAAATGTCTCTTAATACGCTGTCAATCATTACATTGCACTGACGGATTAAACTTAATCTTCCCACATTCTACCTAAATAAAAATTCCATCTGGTTAAGGTGTTCGCCCGGAAAACTTATTGGGTAATCACCATCGAAACAAGCAGTGCAGAAATTATGAGAGTTCGGGACTATCTTCTTGAGTCCTTCAAGGCTTAAATAAGAAAGGGAATCTGCAGTTACATATTTCCTGATCTCTTCGATCAAATGGGTAGAGGCAATGAGCTCACGTCTCGTAGGTGTATCTATACCGTAATAGCATGGGCTGATGTTCGGCGGCGAGCTTATCTTTAAATGTATTTCTTTTGCACCCCCACCTTCCTTCAGCATCTTGACTATCTTTTTGCTTGTAGTGCCCCTGACAATAGAGTCGTCTATCACAATCAACCGTTTCCCTTCGAGGAGTTTTTTTACAGGATTAAGCTTTATCTTAACCCCAAAGTGTCTTATGTTCTCTCTTGGCTCTATGAACGTCCTTCCAATGTAGTGGTTTCTGATAAGGCCAAAATCAAAGGGGATATGGCTTACTTCAGAATATCCGATTGCTGCAGGGACACCAGAATCAGGTACAGGGATAACAAGGTCTGCTTCTATGTGAAACTCCCGTGCAAGCTGTCTTCCAAATTCTTTCCTCATCTCATTCACATTCAGGCCGCCAAAGATATTGCTGTCCGGTCTTGAAAAATAAATTAGCTCGAATATGCAGAATGCCTTTCTTTGACTGTTAAATATCTTCAGAGATTTTAGGCCGTTCTCGTTTATTATAAGCACCTCTCCTGGTTCTATGTCACGTATATAAGTTGCCCCTATGAGGTCAAAGGCACACGTTTCTGATGCCACAACATATGCGCCATCCTTCACACCGAGACTGAGCGGTCTTACACCAAAAGGATCCCTGATTGCAATGAGCTCTTTTTCCCTCAGTATAAGCAGGCTGAAGGAACCGCTTATCTGTTTAATCGTATGTGTGACCCTTTCATAAAAGTCATCTCCTTTTGAATGGGCTATAAGGTGCACTATTACCTCGCTGTCTGAGGAGGACTGGAATATTGCTCCTTCTGCCTCGAGGGATGTCCTGAGGTCTATTGCAGTGACAAGATTTCCATTATGTGCTATCGCAAGTGAGCCGAGGGCAAAGTTCGCAACAATAGGCTGGACATTCTTCAGCGCACTGCTGCCAGCTGTAGAATATCGGTTGTGGCCTATTGCTATGTAGCCTGGAAGCCTTCTGAGCCTTTTTTCATTGAAGATATCAGCAACGAGACCCATGGACTTCTCAAGAAAGAGTTGCCTTCCGTCGGATGAGCAAATGCCCGCACCTTCCTGACCCCTGTGCTGGAGTGCATATAATCCGAGATATGTGAGGTTCGCTGCCTCAGGGTGTCCGTATATCCCAAATATACCGCATTCTTCGTGGATGTCGTATACCATAGGGTATTTTAACATATCTCAGCCTTTCAATAACCTCAAGTAACTACAAATACGGTGAGCAGGTTAAATGGTAACCCTTAATAATTACCTTGAATTAGGGTTGCGGTAATATGTCCAACCGCCACCTTTGTCTGCAGTTTTACAGGGATATGTTTTATATCGTCTGTAAGCCAGATATATATATCACCTTTTCTATAGAATATACCTTCTGATTTCATTAATGGTTTAATCACAATCGTATCAAACGTGCCTATTGGAAGGGTTACCTTTTCCCTTCTCAATACCTGCACTTCAACATTCCAGACCTTTTTGCTATCAAAGATAGTCACATAAACAGATTCACCAACCACAAGCCTGAGGGTTCTGAGGTAATAAAAACTCGATATCGGGTCAAAAACAAAGGCAGGTACGTCAAACTCTTTCTTCTCATTTTCAAGGTGGTTTATATATGTAGCCTTGCTATTACTAAGGTCAAAGATAACCTCCTTATCTTTCCTGTGTCTTCCTTCTCTTATCTTGAGTCTATAATTCACCGGTTTGCCGATAGATAATGATTCACCTGAAAATCCCCCCTTCCCCCCTTTAAAATCCCCCTCAGCCCCCCTTTTCCAAAGGGGGGAGTGGGGGGATTCAGGGGGATTATTTTCATTCTTTATTAGGGTGCTTTCTGCTCTATCATCAACTGTGTAAAAAACAGAGACCCATCTTGCTGATTTAGCAGTCGAAATAATTTTTATCTTATTCCTATCGTTTATTAGCTCGAGAGATGCCGTACCAGCCTTGATACCTGTCCATGTCAGGTCATAGATAAACTTTTCAGGGACATTGAAGGAGGCAGCATAGGAAATCGCTATAAAAAATGTACAATATACAATGCATAATACAACCAATGTGATATAGTGATACCTTCTGCTTATCCTTCTCATACCTTTATGTTATATTAATTCATGCTTGTTATTCCTGCAATAGATTTAAAAGGCGGCCAGTGCGTCAGGCTCCTCCAGGGCAAAAAAGAAGCTGTAACAACTTATTCAAATGACCCTTCAGCTATTGCAAAGCTCTGGGAGTCCTGCGGGGCAAAACTGCTTCACATCGTTGACCTCGATGGTGCATTTTCAGGCAATCAGAAAAACCTAAATGCAATAATAAAAATCAGACAGTCCGTAAAAATTGCGCTGCAGGTCGGAGGCGGTATAAGAAAAATCGGGAATATCATAAGACTCTTTTCCGCCGGTATTGACAGAATTATTATCGGAACTGCAGCAATAGAAGATCCAGAGTTTTTAACAGATTCCTGCAAGAGATATCCCGGCAGGATCTTAATCGGCATTGATGCGAAAGATGGAATGGTGGCTATCAGAGGCTGGGAGGAAATTACATCACTAAAAGCGCAAGAACTGGCGAAACGTTTAGAGGTTGTAGGTGCAGCAGGTATTATATATACAGACATAAGTAGAGATGGCATGCTTTCAGGACCGAATATCGATGCAATAAGAGAAATGGTTGAAAACGTCAAAATCCTTGTAATCGCCTCAGGCGGTGTTTCATGCATTGAGGACATAAAAAATCTGCTGCAGATAAAGAATCTCTGGGGAGTGATAACAGGAAAGGCGATTTATTCAAAAGCGATTAACCTCAAAGAGGCCATTAAATTTGTAACGAGTTACGAGTGCTTGCGAAACGAATAATCCCCTGCCTTGATGTGAAAGATGGGCGTGTAGTTAAAGGTGTCAGCTTTGTAAATCTGCGCGATGCTGGTGACCCTGTTGAAAACGCAAAGTTCTATGACGAACAGGGTGCTGATGAACTTATATTTCTTGATATCACTGCTTCTCATGAGAAGAGAAATATAATTATTGATGTTGTCATGAGAACTGCGGAAGATGTATTCATGCCCCTTACCGTTGGAGGGGGTATCAAGACACTCAAAGACATCAGAGACCTTCTAAACGCAGGATGTGACAAGGTTTCAATTAATACAACCGCCGTAAAAGACCCTTATTTTATTAGAAGGGCTGCTGAGAAATTCGGCAGCCAGTGCATAGTAGTTGCGATCGATGCAAAGAGAATATACGACAGTTTACCCAATGCTACAGGAGAAAAGTGGTTTGACGATCCAGACTTAAAAGATGTTTGCCTTAAGCTGCCTCCATCCCCTTTTAACCCCTCCCGCCCTCCCCTTAAGTTAAGGGGAGGAGAAGGTGGGGTTATGTCAGAGGGGGGATTACTATGGGCAATCTCAACTCATGGCGGGAGAAAGATGAAGCTCATAGATGCTGTCAAATGGGCAAAAAAAATGGAAGAACTCGGAGCAGGTGAAATTATGCTTACAAGCATGGATAAGGACGGCACTAAGGATGGATATGATATTGAATTAACTCGTACTATATCTGAGTCTGTTTCCATACCAGTTATAGCTTCAGGAGGGGCGGGGACACTTAAACATCTCTATGAAGCTCTTGCTGAAGGAAAAGCAGATGCAGTCCTTGCAGCATCCATATTTCATTACAGGGAATACACAATTAAGGAAGCGAAGGAATACCTAAGAGCTAAAGGCGTTCCTGTCAGGCTTTAGCAATCTTCTCATTTTTTAATTTCTCTATTCTCAAAGCCTCTACTATTTCACTGCCTGCGGGTGAAATCCTGAGTCTGAATGTATTATCCCAATTGATTACTATTGCTTCCGCCTCAAATAAATTCTTTGCGTCAGAATACCTTGCACAGAGAGAGGCTGCAACACTTATGGTCTCATCCGTAATCTCTCCTGTCACTAGTGTTGTCGGACTTCCATAACCATCAATCTTCAACAGGTAATCACCATTTACTGATAAGGATGCTATTGTCTCATTCTCGTCTTTATTTCTCCCAACAATAATCTTACACGAAGGAGAAAATCGAAAGTGCCTGCCTATCCTCAATAAATCAATGTCTCTCATTGACGGAGCAGGATTATAAGTCAATAAATCTTTGAGTCTATGTGCATAATTTGGTTCAGTTAGAAGACACCCTCCTGCAGGTGCAGGATAATCTGTAAGTCCGAGCTCCTCTGCAAGAGCCATCTGTGGTTTTCTCAAACGTCCACTAAGGCCATAAAGCATTTCCCTGTTAATAATTCCTTTTGACTCAGGGAAAGTAATCTTCAGAAGTTTCGCACTGAGTGGTCTCAAAACATAACCTGTAACCCCTGCCTCTCTGTCGATAAGATTGAAAGTGTCTCTCCTCTGGCTCATCGGCCTCTGACTGAGAACCTCGCCAGTTATAATGAAATCTGCCCTTATCATATTCATAACCGCTTTTGCCTCTTTAAGCATCAGGATTCTGCAGTCTATGCATGGGTTCATATTCTTCCCATAGCCGAACTTGGGATTCTTGACTATCTTTATAAATTTATCCGAAAGGTCGATGAGTTTGACCTCGAACCCAAACCTCTCTGCAACAGAAAATATATGATACCCCTCACCCTTGCCCTCTCCCGCAAGGGGAGAGGGGAACATAACTCCCCCTTCTCCCCCTCTTAAATTAAGAGGGGGTTGGGGGGCGTTATCCCCTCCCTTGATGGGAGGGGTTGGGGAGGGTGATACATATAGATGTAACCTGATATGACATATATCACAGTCAAATGGTGTCAGGAATTTTAATGCCTTAACCTCAATACCCTGCTTGAGTATTGTAAGAATCGCAAGTGAACTGTCAAGGCCACCTGAGAATAATGCTGCTGCTCTTGCCATATCAAAGCCCTATTTGTCATTAGTTAGAGTCTGTTTATAAATTGTCTTTTGATCCAGCCTCATTATCCCCCTCTTTGGAAAAGAGGGGCAAGGGGAGATTTTATGAGTCATAAATAAGCATATATCCTTAAAATCCCCCCCTCATCCCCCTTTACCAAAGGGGGAGCATGCGGACAACCAGAATTTATGGACAGACTCTAATTATTTATCACGGTTTGATCTCAGTGACTTACGTAATTGATCAATTTTTACCACTGCTGTTCCAACCTCACCAACAACTATGCCTGCTGCATGATTTGAAATTACTGCCGCCTCTTTCATGCTTGCACCTGCTGCATATGCAATAGTAAAAGTTGCTATTACTGTATCTCCTGCACCAGTAACATCATATACATTTTTCGCCACAGTAGGGATATGCACCACTTTAGGGAGCACTTCTGCGGAAGTGCTCCCTTTATCCTTCTCAAAAAGGCTCATGCCGTATTCGCCACGCGTAATCAGTATTGCATCACATGATATTTTTTTACAGAGTGCTCTCCCTGCATTTACAAGAGATTTCTCATCTTTAATTTCTATGCCTGACGCAACAGACGCTTCCATTACATTAGGTGTGATAAGTGAAACATTTTTATAACAGTAAAAATGACTTACCTTTGGATCAACAGAGACAAAGACATTTTTCGGCCTCGAATGCTTAAGTACCTCTCTTACAAGTTCAGAGGATACTACACCCTTTTTATAATCAGATATAATCACTGCATCATGGTTTGGGATTGCGCTGCGTATATATCCAAGGAGTCCCTTGAGAACCTTTCCATCAACCTTCTCCTTATCTTCCCTGTCAAACCTCACCACCTGTTGATTATGGGCTATTATCCGTGTCTTGGTTGCCGTGGGTCTTGTTGAGCTCCAAAAGACACCCCCACATTGTATCCCTCGTTCTTCCAGCATCTTCATCATGATTCCCCCGGCTATATCATTGCCTGCTACCCCAACTATTGTTGCACGGCCTCCGAGCGCTGCTATGTTGTTTGCTACGTTCGAAGCGCCTCCGAGAAGAAAATTCTCATCTGTTACCTCAACAACAGGGACAGGCGCCTCCGGAGATATTCTATTTACCTTACCCCATATATAGCGGTCGAGTATTAAATCCCCGATGACAAGTATCTTCTTCTTCTTAAATCCTCTCAGGATGTTTTTATAAATCATGATTTTTCATGAAATCAAATCCCCCCTCACCCCCCTTTGCTAAAGGGGGGCGTGGGGGGATTACTTTTTTATAGTTTTATAAACAAA
>PEUB01000102.1:265-1049 GCA_002780895.1 Nitrospirae bacterium CG02_land_8_20_14_3_00_41_53 | reverse complement strand
GGGCTAAAGAGGCCTGCCTGCACAAAATATGAGAGGTTCTTTGCGATCTTGTATGAACCAGTAAGGTCAACCTCTGAACCAATGTACTTGGACACACCTGAAGCAACATTTGTTGCCCTGAGGTAATAGCCATCAAGGGATAGGCCGAGGTCTTTTACAGGGTCCACATCCACGCCGAGGTTGTAGTATGTTGTATTGGCAATGCCTGTGGTTCTGTTATTACCAGTAACTGTCTGGTAATCAGCTGCTGTTGATACAGCGCGCTCATAGAGCTGTGTGTAATGTGCAAACCTGGCGACTGCATGATAATCAGTACCTACTATTGCCTGGAACTCACTATTCTTGCCAGTGCCATCAGAATCGCCGCTGCCAAGTGCAAATGAGGCCCTCAGGTTTACAGGATCAAGCATATAGCCTAACTTTGCAAGGATTCCATAACCAGTATAGTCTGTAGTGCCCTTCTCTCCAAACTGGAAGTCAGCCTCTGCTGCATACTTTACCCCTGAAACCACACCATTTGCATGGAGACCGAGGTTCTGCAAACTAAGCTTATCGTTGCTTCTATTAAGATATGCGTAGTTTACCCCTACGGTGTTGTCCTTGTTGACCTTATAGGTGCCGAGTACGGCATATGCATCTGTATCATCTCCGTCCTGGTTAAGAGCTCCCTCAGTTAATTTTACTGTAGCCGCCCCTAAGTGAACTCCTTTGTTGGGTCTATCCATAAGAGGATCGCATCATCTCCGAACCTCTCGTGGTTGAAGAACTGTTTCTCACCGAGTGT
>PEUB01000102.1:0-147 GCA_002780895.1 Nitrospirae bacterium CG02_land_8_20_14_3_00_41_53 | reverse complement strand
CAGAAATACAGACCACTTTGGGTACTTGGGCCCGTGATTCCATAACCAGCTGACTCAAGTTCTAAAAAACCCCTAACATTGTCAGCAACCCTTGCATCAACGGAAAGAAACACATTTGTAGAATACATCGCATTAGATTCTGCCTCA
>PEUB01000016.1 GCA_002780895.1 Nitrospirae bacterium CG02_land_8_20_14_3_00_41_53 | reverse complement strand
CTTCAAAACGAACAAATGAGATCCTTGAAAAGATAAGGATACTTGGCAATTGTTCTAATAAAAGCTCTTATGAGTATACTGAAGAAGAGGTTAACAAGATTTTTTCAGAGATTGATAAGCAGCTTAAGTTAACTAAATCAAAATTTCTGGCAGGGAAAAGGGAGAGATTTAGGTTGTGAAAAAGACAAATTCAAAAAATGAATTATCAAATATAGATATTGCTCTTTTCGCATTGTACAAATGTGGAGGTATTTCTAAAAAAATCCATACGGAACATATTGCGTGGGAAGCATATCAGCTTGCAAAAGAACGATTTTCATGGAGGTTGCCTGAATTCAGAGAGAAAGGGTTCCCTGACAAAACACCGATTCGTTTTGCATTAGAAGCTGCAAAGAAAAAAGAAAATGGGAAATTAGTTACTGGTAGAGCAGGCGGAGATATTAATCGTCCAGAATTAGAAGGGTGGCGATTTACACCACAAGGTGCAGAATGGATTGAAAAGAATGAAAAACGAATTTTAAGTGCATTAAAAGAAAAAGCTCCGGACTTACCAAAACTCGTTGCCGATCGATTTATTCGGCAATTAAAGAATGACCCTTGTTTTATATCTTTTAGAAAAAATGGAAACCTAAATGAAGTATCATCTTATATGTTTACAGATATGTTAGGGTGTGCTCCTGACGCATCAAAAGACATTATCAAGCAAAAATTTAATCAGCTATTAACAACAGCCAATTTAATTAATGACAAAGAAATCACAGAATTTTTAGAGGCATGTAAGATTAAATTCTCACAATTGATAACCGATTAAAAAGGGAGAATATTATGAAATTAGGTGTTCCTTTAGACATAATTTTAACGACAAGATATTACCAATTTAATAGACAGTATGCAATACGTGATGTCTTTGATGTATTGGTTGAACTTATCACTAATAGTGATGACAGCTATCATCGCCTTTATGAAAAGAAAAACAGAAATGAAGATGGAGGCCCCATTTTAATAGAAATTTTAAAACAGCAAAAAGAAGGTGCCCACTCTTTAGTAATTGTTCGTGATAAAGCAGAGGGTATGAATTTACAAGAGATAGTGGAAAACTTTGGGAATGTAGGCACACGAAGGAGTAAAAGCGGAGACCGAGGTTTTATGGGCAGAGGTGCTAAGGATTGTACAGAATTAGGCAAAATGACAATCGAATCCATTAAAGATGAAAAGTATTATAAATGCGAACTAACAACTAAACCGCAACTTATTCCTTTGATTGATAAAAAGACTGCTGCTTCTGATATAAGAAAAACATTAGGCATAGAGAGAGGAAATGGTACTGCTATCACATTAGAAATTAGTGCAAAACATAAAATTCCTACAACTCGCATTGATACAATTATCCGTGACTTACCTTGGCATTTTGCATTAAGAGACATTTTATCTGAGCAAAGTGCTAATAAGGTCTTGATTAAAAACCTAAACCAGCCTAAGATGAAACTAGAAAAAGTCTTTTATCCTCAACCTGAAGGCGAATTGGTGTGTGATGAGAGATTTATAGTTCCTGGATACCAAGATGCTACTGCAAGGCTTAAAATATGGAAACGCTCTGAACCATTTGATGACCCTCCAGATAAAGGCTTCAGGAGGTCTGGTTTAATTATAAAAGGCAGGCGGGCAATTCACGAATGCAGTTTGCTTTATCCTGGATTTGAAAAAGATCAAAATGCCCTGAAATTTTTTGGTAGGTTAGAGTGTGATTACATTGACAAGTTAATGGATGAATATGATGAGAGGCTATTAAATGATGAACCTCACCCTCCTGAAAATCCCTCGTTATTGGTGGACCCAAATCGTCGAACTGGTTTAATGAGAGAACATCCCTTTACAAAGGCTCTTTTCCAGATTCCAACAGAACGTTTAAAAGCCTTAATCGACAAAGAAAGAGAGCAAACACAAGCCGACAACGCAGAGGTTATAAGCAAGGAAACAAAAGAAAGACTTAATGATTTAGCTAAAGCTGCAAGTAAATTTTTGACTCAACAGATTGAAAACTTAGAGGAGCTTACAGTTGGAGATCATGTTGATGAGAAATTCTTTATAAAACAAGGTGTTTTAATCTTCCCTACATATCTTCGTATCGGAATAGGCGAAATAAGACCATTAACCTTTTATGTTAATCGTACTTTGTTTGATAAAGAGGGGCAAGAAGTAAAAGTAACTTCCGATAGTTCTGCAATCACTGTTTTAGATTCCCCTTTTAAATTAAAGGCTCATCCCAAAAAAAGTGACAGGCTTATTGGCACTTTTCGTGTTAGAGGAGAAGCAGTAAAAGACAGTGTTTATATTGAGACAAGCTGTCCTGGCTTACCTCCTGTTGGGGCAGTAGTTCAAGTAGTTGAAAGCAGAGTTGAAGACCATATTTTTGCTTCTCCATTAGAGTTTGAGCATAAATCTTATCATGTAAAAGAAGGCAGCACAAAAAGACTTAAACTTTTTGCAAAATGCCCTGAGCTGGTAAATCAGGAAACTGAAATTCATGTGATATCATCGGACAGTGCAAGCGTTCCTGTAATTGGACGTTGCCATGTAGTTCCTGTGCCGGGAACAAATTATGCTGTTGGCGACGTAACCATTCGAGGAAGACGTTTAATAAAAGAGGCTGTGACAATAACAGCTTCAATAAATGGCGATAAAGCGACGACACAAGTAAAAGTAACTCAAAAAGAAGATAAAGGAATTAAGATCGAATTTGATTTTAGAAATGAAGATTTCGGTGTTCGTTCTTTGTGGGCTGAACGTGAAGGGAAACCTAACTTATTATTAATTTCTGTGAAACATGATTCAGTAAAGCGATATTTAGAATATAATCCGGAGAATGGGAAATGGGTTCCCGACAATTCTCTTCCTTTTAGAGTACTCCTTGCTGAGATAATAACTGAAAGCATATGTAGAAAAGCATTAACATTAGAGGCTAAAGCAAGGGCATGGGAATTTAAATTTGCTGATTTAAAGGATGACCATATAATTGCAGACTCTGTTTTATACCAGCTACAAAAAAGAGTTTGTAATTTTTTTGCAATTGCTCACAGTATTATGTTTGAAGTTTGAAAAATGTAGGGCGGAAAATTGATGTAATTGTGAGAAGATTTTAAAAGCTCAACACCCTTTTGCCGAGCATTCTTGGGATATTTAATTGAGAAATTGTAGGTTGTCTTGAGTAATTTTTAGACTAAGAGAACAGCTAAGTGATAAAATACCACAAATTAGAGGTTAAAATTCCAATATCAGCGGATGATATTATTGAAGCAGTGAAAAAGATGAAAAAACGTGACAGGGAAGCTTTTATAGAAGACTTAATTGCAATGACTTCTTCTGATTATTTAGAAAGCATTAAGGAGGCGAGAGCAGATTATAGAGCAGGCAAAACAAAATCTCACAAAGAGATTTTTAGTGAATGAATTATAATCTTGTCTATACCCGCAGGTGAAACGACATGAGTTTATCTAAGAATATGAAAAAACGGTTGATAGAACTTATTATTGAAAAGGCGTTTAAGTACAGTAAAGAGCCTGTTTTTAAGCTTGTATCAGGCAGGATGAGCAACTATTATTTCAACTGCAAGGCTGTAACCCTCCACCCTGAGGGCATGTATCTCATAGGGAATCTTATATTTGATCTGATAAAAGATATGGATATAAAAGGAATTGGAGGACTTACACTCGGTGCTGACCCGATAGCATCTGCTGCAGCCTATACATCGTATCTAAAAGGGAAACCTGTAGAGGCATTTGTAGTCCGTAAAACACCAAAGTCCCACGGAACAATGCAGTGGATCGAGGGAAATGTAAAGAAAGGCGACAGGGTAGTGATTGTTGATGATGTTATCACAACCGGCAAATCTACCATTGAGGCAATTAACAGGGCGAAAGAAGAAGGACTTGAAATAGTGAAAGTAATCGCTCTTATAGACAGACAGGAGGGCGGCCGGGAAGCTGTAGAAACATTAGGTTATAAACTCGATTCAATTATCACAAGAGATGAAGTGCTGGAGCTTTATCGTCGTGGTTGAGAATGAGCACAAATACCTTATACTGCTTTAAAAATTAAGATCTAATCTATTAGACGACAGGTACACCGTTAACTGCTTCATCTAATCCGCAGGTGTGATCGTCTGACTTGTTACACAGTACATACTAATAAACATCTTCAATCTGTTATGATATACTCTCATAAAAATTAATCAGGTATGGAATGTTAACAGATTTAACTGTCGAAACATTTTTGATGTTAAGGAACAAATTTTTTGATGAAAAAGGGAATCCGGTGTCCTTCCCTTTACGCGACAAAAGGAATACACAGGATGACCCGCTTGATGAGTATATAAGTGAGATTCTAAAAAGGGATTTGCCAAATAATTCAAGCTGCATAAAGGCGCCAGGGCCTCTTATAACTCCTGATCTTGTGGTTCTTCGTTCTGAAATTTGCAAAGGTTCCACGCCACAACAGCTTCGAGACGATCTGTCGAGAATAATCGCTGTCGAGGTTAAGAAACTGGAACGGTCTAAAAGAGGAATGATTGCGCGAGAGTCGGGGCTGGATTATAACACTACACCCCCATGCGGGACTGTTCGCATCTACGATTCAGCCAATCGACCTCTAAGCATACGATGCTTTTATCTTTTCATCTGCCAGGAGCCTGATATGAACAGAAAAGGCTATTTCAAATTGACAGCACTCGTGCTTTGTGATGGCAATGTATTGAATCAGGACTTCGATTTCTATCTGTCTATTGTCGGTGAAAGGACAAAACAGATCGGATTGGGAACGTATAAAGATGGCTTTAATCGGCAGCGGCCCATGCTGGTATTCGCCAACCCGTTAGGCGCTAAAGAGATGGATCGTCATATCACTCTTATTCATCCTGATAAAAGTCTTCGTGAACGCTATAAAAACCTGTCGCTATCAAATATTATGCGACGCTCCATATCAGAAGGTATTTTTAATGAATTTTATTGCTACCGATTTGATAAAGATATCCCAACGGATTGGAAAGTATCCACATTAGTTGACCCTTTTCCGGTTCCTGAACGTGAAACAAAGACTCAACCCCGCGGGAAATTCAGGCTCGACTTCAGGCTGCCGGAATAGAAGAGAAATTAGAAGATTGATGTTTGGACACTGAGATATCTGGCATCCGTCATATCTTGCTGCTTGTATAACATATCAATATCATCTTCAATCTGGTGCTCAAAATCGGTCAACAATATCTTCATCAATTTCAACTCCTTAATCTGAGATGTTCGGCTCACTATCTGCCCCATAAGAACAACACGTATGTCATTCCTGCTTAGATGCCTTCCCGCTTTATTAAAACGGATAATCCGGCCTTTTGCAGCATCCTTAGCATTGTTCCAGAGATCTATTTCTATAGAGTCCTTCAATTGCCACTCGCTTCGCTTGCGGCATACCAAAATAATATCCAAATCAATAGGCTCTTTTGCCTGCTGTTTTGGAGCGGCTACCGACATTTCCGCCTTAACGGGATGACTAATAGTCAGAACAAAGCCGCTTTCCACAATGGCTTCTAAAACAGATATCCAGCCCTCATGCCTTGAATGGTGATAAGTAAAGATCAGGAGTCCTTCGGGTCTTAAAATTCTGTTACATTCTTTGAATACGCTGGATAGATTACTTGAGAATATTTCAGGGTCTATGTGTTGTACTTCACCCGCTGTTCTTGTAGTTGACGCTCTAAAAATACCTCTGTCTCCTAAAATATGTCTAATCCATACATAAAAGAAGTCGGCCAATTCAGAATAATGGACATTGTCAAAAAATGGAGGGTCTGTTACCACAAGGTCTACGCTGTTATCAGGAAGGTCAGTAAAAGAAGAATCACCACATGACAGATAAGCATCCATATTCTTTTCATCAAATTCTTTAAATGATTTTGCAATAGATGTACCCAATGAACGGCTTAAACCGAAGACCTTACTTCCGGTCAATTTTCTGTCTATCCTTTCTACTCTTAGATCAAACGGATTTTGACGGTAATCGAGCGCCCTGAGAAGTCTGCTCCGGAATAATGTCGAGAAAGAGCCGGAACTTTTGGGTGTTCCCCACAGGTTAGCCTCCAGAGGAGTTCTCTCAGGTTTTAAGATATGATGTGAAAACATATGCCTTACCGCACCGGTTCCTTCCCCTTTAAATGAGGCGAACATGTTGTTGAACTCTAAACAACCAGAGAAGAGACAGGCAAATAATGAGCGCATCGAGTCGTCTTTTATTTCCTTTATCCTTTCAGCGAGGATAGACAGGCAAAGAAGTTGTCTGTCATTGAACATTTGATACCAGTATTTGTAGTTATAGTTCAAAATCTGGTTTGTATTATTGCCCGGCTCTATTGAGACAAGCGGATAGTGATTCTTCCTTCTGGCTAATTCCTTTGACGCCTTTGAATAGAGGGCTTCGTCAAACATATCGATTGCCTGATAATCTTTTGTCTCATCATCCTTCAGAACAAGCTTTGCAAACATCCTGTGTGAAGGAGGTTCCCCTGATATCTTTACTGTCTTTGCTATGGAAAATCTTTCTGAACAATGAGGGCATACGGCATTAGCGCCGTTAGCAGGGCCATCCTGTGGATTAAATAACTTTTTACAGTGCTTGCACCTCAGATTTTCTGAATCATACCTGCAGGTGTTTATCTGTCCGCAGTAAGGACATATTGCCTTTGCTTCAGGGTTTTTCAATGGATAAGCATGACGTGAGAAAATATGGGATGAAAAAAGATCCACAGTCTTCTGACATTTCGGACACGGGATTGTCTTTACCCAGAAATAATACAGGACATCATGTATTTGGTTGTGTGCATCCCTTGTTTTATAGTATTGTTTCAAATTTTCAGAAACATCGTTCTCAATCTCTGTGAATGTTTTCAGAACTTGTTCTTTTGAATAGTCATTCAGGGCGTTCTTAACCATAAAATATGAGACAGGATTTATGTCTCTTCCAATGACTCTGCATCCTAATTTCAATGCCTCTCCTATTGTTGTCCCGCTGCCCATAAATGGGTCAAAAACAGTCATGCCTGTCAGACGGACAGGCTGATAGAACATCTCTTTGATGTTAGATCCTTTAGGCGCCGCAGCGCTTATCAGTATACTCCTGAATACCGAGCCCAGCCTCTGAGCCCACCATTTATGCACATGATAGATCGGCCGGTTTACTTCTTTCCTGTAGCTTTCCAATTCAGCTATGTCGCTTATGAATTCAAATGGGAATCCATCTTCTATTGTTCTATCACCAGATGATATAAGAGTCCTGCCATACGAAACTGATGGTTCAGCAACACAATCAGCAGGCGACATCTTTATTCTTTTCGCTATTTCCCCAGGATTTTTGTAAACCTCTTTCATCAATGAATCGGGTATCCGTCCTGCAAGAAGGAACAATTCATCTCTGTCATAATTTAGGACATCCGCAAGTCTGCTGATTAATCCGTCAGAGGGAGGGACCTTTTCTGCTTCGACCCTGGAAAGATAGGCTCTGTCGATCTTAAGCCGAGCGGATAAAGATTTAAGAGAAATTCCAAGTGAATTACGCAATTCTTTTATTCGCTGCCCGAAAGTCATAAAATAAATATATAGGCATATGATAAATTTGTCAACCCTTTTAGGGGAAGTTTGATGGTGGAGAAAAGGTAGCTTTTATAAACATTTTTTACCTTGACATCGCACTATATGGAAAGTGTATTATGTTTAGATTTGTGAACATATGTTTATATTCTAAAACATTGAAGAACAGTTGAGTTTATGAGAGTGCACAACCCTTTAGATAAGATTTTAAGCAAAGAGACGAAGGTTAAAATCTTGCGTTTTCTTTGCAAAACAGAGGCAGAGTGGAGCGGGCGTCAAATAGCTAAAGAAATAAAAGTGAGTCCTGCTGCCTGCCATAAGGCTCTTCGAGAGCTTAATAATGAAGGGGCACTCTTACTCAGAGGCATTGAAAAGAGCAATCTTTACTCTTTAAATAAAGAGAACCTTATTGTTTCAGACCTGCTTAAACCTCTATATGAAAGAGAAAGCAAAATCCCTGACGAGATATATGAGGGTATAGTAAGAAATATCTCCTCTCTTGTAATAAAGGATATAGTTTCTATAGCAGTTTTTGGAAGTGTAAAGAAAAGAAAAGAACGACCTACAAGCGACATAGACCTTTTAGTATTAGTAAAGAATTCAGAAAACAAAGGAGAAGTCGAGGAAGACTTTGGTAAGGTAAATGAGAAGAGTATAAGCAGATTTGGTAATACAGTCTCTCCCTATATCCAGACTGTCGAAGAGTTTAATTTAAAATACAAAAAGGGACTCTCCTTGATAAAGAATATACTGAAATCTCATAGATTGCTATTTGACACGCCCTTGGAGGAATTATTGTAAATGGCAGCCAAGAAGATTAAAACAAAAGTAATAGAAAGAAGTGAATATTAAACCTACCTTTGCTGGTGTGCTTGCAGATTTTGACACAATATTTGATGCAAACTCAAGGAAGATCACTATCTTTGGCGGTAGACTCAGGACAGCATCACCGAGTGAATTTGTGGTATCAGGAATAATAGCTTTTGTAGCCTTTGTAATCCTCGGATTGTTCAGCCTCTACACTTCAAGAAGGGAGTGAAAGGCTCTACATGAGCAGCGTATTGTGGATAAGCAAGAATTTTATGAGCACAGGTTTAAGGTTATTTGAGGGGAAATTGTTTTTCCTGAAATATTTCAATTAAAGCCATATAAAGATTTCACATAGATAGCAGTTGTAGATAGTCAACAGTCTGGTGGTCCAGCGGTCAGAGTAAAGTTCTCACAGAACTCCGTGTTTTTGTGTAAACAGATTATTCTGTTTATTTCTTTACGTAACAAATAGTCACTGAAAGGCCATCTAATTGGCAATCTTCACATAGAAAGCTACATTGTGATCCCTTACCTATATGTGATAATTTCCGCATGAAGTCGTCAGTTTAACGATTCCTTTTCTCCGATTGAAATCAGCCATAAATATTGGCAATCAATTTCCGGAAATATTTGCCATTTCCATTTCTGTTTAAGTATAGATAAGATTGAGGAATTCTGAAGCCGGGTAATAAGCGGTGGAGTGCCTGTAGTGATAAAGGAGACTTAAGTCCTTTAAAATCTGCTAAATGAATTGCCGTAGCAACAGGTTTCGCTTTTAAATAAATAGCATACTCCTCTAATGAAATGCCGAGCTTCGAATTATATCTATCCCACAGTTCGCCCTTTGTCAGTCTTTCAACTAACTTAACCTTAGCGCAACCAACAACGGATGATTCGGGCTTTGACGAATATATAAATATGACATCCCCTTTCTCCAAATTCAGATTTGATCGTCGTACTTCAATCTGTTTTGCACCTGTTATTATTTTCTCGACATATTGTGGCTTTATAGTCATCAGTATATAATTCATATTTAATAAACCCCTGTTATTTTCAAGATTTCCAAATAAATATCAAATGGCATCATCATGGGGCATTGAGGTGCTACGAAACGATGGCCCTTCCTTTCATAAATTTGTCTTAATTGCTTCAACGAAATAAGATTCTTAAATGGCATCGTCCAATGAAATCTGATGGCCATAACACGCCCCGTGTTTCGACGGGCAGTGGCCTTTATCTCTTGAATATCAAATGCGCCCA
>PEUB01000010.1 GCA_002780895.1 Nitrospirae bacterium CG02_land_8_20_14_3_00_41_53 | reverse complement strand
CGGATAAATTAGAGGGTGGGCAAATTATTCAAAAGTTGTAAGGCCTTTTGAAAAAATCCTAACTGGCCTAAATTTAGTGTCTGAATCGCAGTACCTTGTCTTGTTTTTAACGCCAATGCCCCTTTACGCTGTTAAAATGTCCTGTGTTTCAACACGGGGATGATGCAAAGATAAAAATTTACATTATAGACATAAAGTCCAGGTGAAATTCTAACGGGGTTTACAGTATAATTTGCTATGTTTCTTGTTAACCCGAAAAATGCAGTTGCCTGCTTCATTTTTTACTAGTTGCATTTTTCGGGGTAATGCGTGCCTTGCATAGGGTTAATATAAACCTAAATCCGAATGTTAAGAAAAGGATAAAAACAATTGATACCATATAAAGACGATAATCCTACAAGCACATTCCCCCTTGTTACGATAGGGATTATTGTACTAAACATATTAATATTCGTATTAGAGGTTGTTTCTCAATCGGGCATGAAAGATGTTACCTATACATATGGTGCAATACCCTATTACATACTGACCTTTGAAGAAAACCAGCCGATACATCCAGCGCTTACTGTCTTTACTTCTATGTTTATGCATGGCGGATTATTTCACCTGGGAGGCAATATGCTTTACTTATGGATATTCGGCAATAACATAGAAGACAGATTAGGTCACATACGTTTTATCTTCTTTTATATATTCTGTGGAGTCGTCTCTGCATATGCCTATGCGGTCACAAATCCGCATTCACTTATTCCTATGATAGGAGCAAGCGGTGCTGTGTCCGGTATTCTTGGTGCATATATATTACTTTTCCCGAGGGCGCATGTACAGACTTTGGTCTTCTTAGGTTTTTTTGTAACAACTGTAAAGATTCCTGCCTTGATAGTTATCGGATTTTGGGCTATTATACAATTCGTCAATGGCATAGTGAGCACAGGGCTTGACGAGAGAGGCGGGGTTGCATGGCTTGCTCATATAGGAGGATTCCTGATAGGTCTATTAACGATAAAACTCTGGTTGCCAATGAGGATTAAATAGTGGTTGTAATATGAATAGAAAAAGGGCTCTATAAAAATTAGAAAATACTTAAAATTTATCGAAAATAAGAAGTTTTTCGAGATTTTACGTCTTTTTTGCCTTTAAAAATCCTTGCCTTTCATACCGCTTGCATATTATTATATTAGCACTCACTGACTTCGAGTGCTAATATAACCAAAAATCTTACAATAGAAAGGAGCGATGTATTATGAAGTTCAAACCACTTAGAGACAGGGTATTTGTCAAGTTTTCTTCAGAAGAGGAAAGGACGGCAGGAGGTCTTTATATCCCTGATGCCGCGAAGGAGAAACCTCAGAGAGGCACGGTAGTAGCGTTAGGCCCGGGCAGGGTGACGGATGATGGCAAACGTCAGCCGATGGAAGTCAAGGTAGGGGACACGATTCTTTTCGATAAGTATTCAGGCTCAAAGATCAAGATCGACGAAGAAGAGTACCTCATCATTAGGGAAGAAGACATCTTAGGTATTATTGAAGGCTAAAAAATCAAAATAGAGAAGGAGGATAAATAATGGCTAAACAGCTTATTTTTGATGATGCAGCAAGACGCTCCATATTGGAAGGCGTGAGTATGCTGACCGATGCAGTAAAGGCGACGTTGGGTCCGAAAGGGAGGAATGCAATTCTCGACAAGAAGTATGGTGCGCCTACGATAACAAAGGATGGTGTTACAGTTGCGAAAGAGATCGAGCTGAAAGACCCATGGGAGAATATGGGTGCCCAGCTTGTCAGAGAGGTTGCATCAAAGACATCTGATGTCGCAGGCGATGGGACAACCACAGCTACTGTCCTTGCGCATGCTATTTACAGAGAGGGGATTAAGAATGTTACTGCAGGTGCGAACCCGATGGATATTAAAAGAGGGATTAGGAAGGCCGTGGATATAGTGACTGAGGAGCTTAAGAAACTAAGCAAACCTGTCCAGGATAAAAAGGAGATAGCACAGGTCGGGACAATCTCTGCTAATAATGACTCATCCATTGGAGAACTGATTGCAGAGGCTATGGACAAGGTGGGCAAGGATGGGGTAATCACAGTTGAAGAGGCAAAGAGCATGGCAACAACGCTCGATGTTGTTGAGGGCATGCAATTTGACAGGGGGTATATATCACCATATTTCATCACTGACCCTGAAAGAATGGAGTGTGTCCTTGAGGATGCGTTAATTCTTATCCACGAGAAAAAGATATCGAGCATGAAGGACCTCCTGCCAATACTCGAGCAACTTGCAAAAATGGGGAAACCTTTATTAATTGTTGCAGAAGAGGTGGAGGGTGAGGCCCTCGCAACACTTGTTGTTAATAAGCTCCGTGGAACAATTCAGGTATGTGCTGTTAAGGCACCAGGTTTTGGTGAAAGACGCAAGGCAATGCTTGATGACATCGCGGTCCTTACAGGCGGCACAATGATATCAGAAGACCTCGGTATAAAGCTTGAAAATATAAAGATCTCTGATCTTGGAAGGGCAAAGAAGATTAATATAGATAAAGAAAATACAACTATTGTTGAAGGCGCCGGTGACCCGTCAAAGATTCAGGGAAGGGTTAAACAGATAAAAACACAGATAGACGAAACAACATCCGATTATGACAGGGAAAAGCTCCAGGAAAGACTCGCAAAGCTTGTTGGCGGTGTTGCGGTAATCAATGTTGGCGCAGCAACAGAAACAGAGATGAAGGAGAAAAAGGCAAGGGTTGAAGATGCCCTTAATGCAACAAGGGCTGCTGTTGAAGAGGGTATCGTACCTGGCGGAGGCGTTGCATTTCTCAGATGTCTTCCTGCACTTAAAGCCCTTAACCTCGGAGGTGACCTGCAGATAGGCGTTGAAATAGTGAAAAGGGCGCTTGAAGAACCGATTAGACAGATAGTAAACAACGCCGGCATGGAAGGCTCAGTGGTAGTTGAAAAGGTAAAACACTCAAAAGAGGTGAACTATGGATTTGATGCAGATAAAGAAGAGTATGTAGATATGATAAAGGCAGGCATTATTGATCCTACCAAGGTAACAAGATATGCATTACAGAACGCGGCGTCAGTTGCAGCCCTGATGTTGACAACTGCTGTAATGATCACAGATATTCCTGAAGAAAAGTCTGAGATGCCTGCAATGCCACCAGGCGGCGGAATGGGCGGCATGTACTAAGATTTCGGGAGACAAAGATTTTCAAGAAAAGCGGGGCATAAACCCCGCTTTCTTTTTAATCCTTCTTGCTTTACATTTTCACATTTATTCTGTCATCCTAAAATCATATGAAAAAAAAACTGCTTGTTATATTTATAATCATATTCTTAATTGTTAGCACATATGTTGCCGTTGAAATGCTTGTGCCTGCACAGGCCGGTAACAGAAATATTGAAATAGAAGTGCCGAAAGGTGCAACATTCAAGCAGGCTGTACAAATACTATATAACCAAAAACTGATAAGGGATAAAAATATCTTTCTTTTAATGGGAAGACTGACAGGAGCCGACAAGAAAATCAGGGCTGGATATTATTCTATTACTGGTTCGCTGAGTCCTCTTAATATTTTCAAGATGCTTAAGAGTGGACAGATTATCGAGTATGAAATAACGGTTTTGGAGGGAGATTCGCTAAGAGAAATAGCAGAAAAATTATCGGGAAAAGGTATTATTAATATAGAAGATTTTATACGGCTTTCCTCAGATGAAGATTTTCTATCTTCATACAATATTGAAGCCCCTACGTTTGAGGGCTATCTCTTCCCTGATACATATAAGATACCAAAGGGGATGGACCCGGAGGATGCAATAGGGATGATGATAAACAGGATGCGCGAAAAAATCTCAGCTAAGCTTTATGCACGGGCATCAGAGCTTGGTCTCTCGGAAAGAGAGGTAGTAACTCTGGCGTCAATTATTGAAAAAGAGGCAGTAACAGATGAAGAAAGGCCTCATATCTCTGCTGTATATCATAACAGGCTCAAAAAGGGGATCCGTCTCCAGGCAGACCCTACATGTATTTATGGGGTAAAAAGCTCCGGAGAGAAAATAACAGCAAAAGATCTGCAACGAAAAACTCCTTATAATACTTATATCATCAATGGCCTTCCACCGGGACCTATCGCCTCTCCCGGCATCAAATCAATCATTGCAGCACTCTATCCTTCTAAGGTGCCTTATATATATTTTGTATCAAATAATGACGGCACACATCAATTTTCTGTTACAGCAAAAGAACACCTTGCGGCTGTGAAGTCTTACAGAGCAAAGAAATCCCGATATACATCGGGAGAGAATAAAGAGGGAACTGAAGAAGGCAAGGAGAGGAATGGTCTATGACCAGTAGGGAAGTTCGTAAAAAGACAAGGACAATTTACGTGGGTAAAGTGCCTGTCGGAGGTGGAAATCCCATTGTTGTCCAGTCCATGACAAAGACGGATACGGCAGATGTAAAGTCAACCATAAAACAGATTAAATCTCTTGATGCCTCAGGATGCGAAATAATAAGGCTTGCAGTACCTGACATGAATGCAGCAAAGACCCTTGGGAAGATCAAAAAATCTATTAGGATACCCCTGATAGCTGACATCCATTTTGACTGGAGGCTCGCACTTGAGGCAATAAAACAGGGGGTTGACGGCCTGAGGATAAACCCGGGTAATATAGGTGCAAGATGGAAGATAAAAGATGTTGTTAATGCTGCAGGGGAAAGAGGAATATCTATACGAATAGGTGTAAATGCTGGTTCACTTGAGAAAGAACTCCTCAGGAAATATGGACATCCAAAACCAGAGGCCCTTGTTGAGAGTGCAGAAAGGCATATACAGATACTCGAAGAACTTAAATTTACAAATATGAAGGTATCGCTGAAGGCATCAGAAGTACTGAAAACAGTCGAGGCATACAGGTTATTCTCTGAAAGATACGATTATCCTCTCCATATAGGAATATCAGAGGCTGGCCCCCCATCCAGGGGGATAATAAAAAGCTCGGTGGGGCTCGGCATATTACTTTCAGAAGGGATAGGGGATACAATCAGGGTATCCCTTACTGCAGAGCCAGAAGAAGAGGTACGTGTTGCCTATGAGATACTCAAATCACTCAGACTCAGAAAGAAAGGTGTAGATATTATATCCTGCCCTACATGTGGCAGGTGCAGGATTGACCTGAAAGGACTTGCGGCAAAGGTTGAATATAAGTTTAGAGACCTTGACAAACCAATAACAATCGCTGTTATGGGGTGTGTTGTGAATGGACCTGGAGAGGCAAGGGAAGCTGATTTTGGGATAGCGGGTGGAAAGGGCAGGGGAATTATTTTTAAAAAAGGTAAGATATTAAGGACGGTCAAAGAAGATGAACTCCTTGATGCTTTGCTGGAGGAGATAGAGGTATGAGATGGAGACAATGCGAATACCGCGTATAATGCAGGATACCTCTAAAGCCCACATTTTACATGGTAGGACAATAGGGTTTGTACCAACAATGGGGGCGCTCCATGAGGGTCATCTCAGTCTGATCAGGATGGCAAAACAGGAGAATGATATAACCGTGGTGAGCATGTTTGTTAATCCAATACAGTTCGGACCCTCAGAGGATTTCAAGCAATATCCAAGGGACATCGATGGTGATACCGAAAAACTTCAAAGGGAAGATGTGGATATAATTTTTATGCCAGAAATATCTTTGATGTATCCTGAAGGCTTCCTGACCTATGTTAATGTAGAGAAGATTTCAGACAGGCTCTGTGGCGCATTCAGGCCAGGCCATTTCAAAGGTGTGGCAACAGTTGTGACAAAACTCCTGAATATCGTAAAACCAGCAAAGGCATACTTTGGCCAGAAGGATTTTCAGCAGGCTATAGTTATAAAACAGCTTGTAAGAGATCTCGATATGGATATTGATATTGTAATATGCCCAACGGTAAGGGAACGAGATGGTCTTGCAATGAGTTCCAGAAATGCATACCTTAGTATAAGGCAGAGAGAAGCAGCAACAATCATCTACAAGTGTCTTATAGAGGCCTTGGATATGATAAAATCTGGTATAATAGATGCAGGTTATATTAAAAGGATAATGCAGGATAGACTCCTGAAGGAAGCCGCAGTGTCAGGGCTTGATTATGCTGGAGTATACGACCCTGTTACATTCGCTGAACTTTCAGAGATAGAGGGTGATGCACTGCTTGCAGTAGCAGTTAAGCTCGGAGATACAAGGCTCATAGATAACATGCTGGTAACCCCTGATAGAAGAAACGGATAAGGCTTTCTTTCTAATGGCGTAAACCCGCCTCAGGCGGGTAATGCAGCGAAAGGCAGGTGACCTGAATGCTCCAGAGGGTCCATATACAGATACTTGATAATCCTATGGAAGGTGTTCTCTTTGATGAGGAGGCATCCGAGGCAGCAGGAACGAATAAGATACTTACAGAGGAACTCTCTAAAGAAATGAATTATTTTTATCCTTCCGTTGTGTTTGTCGAATATATAGACCTGTTTATGGATGGAGAGGAAGAGTTTGACGATATAAGGGAGCTTTTAAGACTTGGTGCGGTAAACACCCCAGTTGTTTTAATAAATGGGATACTAAAGATACATGGCGGTATACCTCCTTCAGTAATAAAAAAAGAGGTAGAAAAGTTGTTGTCTTCAGGGCTGGTACACTAATCTCCTATTTTCTATTTTTAAGCAGTTTTTCTACTGTTGGAAAAAGCCTCATATCGGTATGTGGGAGGAAGAGGGCGGACATGTATTCGTCCATAAACCTTCTTGATACGGAGAGTTCAATATTCGTCATTTTGTGTGCTATCTCTTCTGCTTCTTTCCTCATATTGTCTGAGAGAAGACATAGATATGCACCTGCGACAGATGTATTGCCGAGGAATCTAAATTTTTCTTTCGGTAAATCAGGCAACATACCAATGATAATTGCCTTATCGACATTCAGATAGTTCCCAAAACCACCGGCGATATACACACGATCTATATCATCGAGTGTAAAACTGACCTTTTTCAGCAGCAGGGAAATACCTGCGTAGATTGCCGCCTTTGCCCTCAAGATATTTTCTATATCAACCTCTGTGAGGACGATGTCTGTTCGATCATCACTGTAAAACAGGAACTCAGGCCCTTCAAAACTCTCTCTGATCCTGTCTGTATTAAGCCCTTTAATAAACCTGCCTTTCTGGTCTATAACACCTGTCAGGAACATCTCAGTTATTGCATCTATCATGCCAGAGCCGCATATCCCTATTGGCTTATCATTGCCAATAACCCCGAGAGTCGGTTCAAATGTCTGTGGGTTAATCTTTATAGATTCCACAGCCCCCTCTGTTGCCCTCATGCCGTGTCTTATCCCGCTTCCCTCAAAACATGGACCTGCAGAACATGCAGCCGTCACAAGCCATTCGTTATTACCAATCACAATCTCTCCATTTGTACCTATGTCCATAAAAAGCGCTATCTCGCTATTTTTGTGCATTTTTGAAGCAAGGACCCCTGCAACGATATCACCTCCGATATAGCTTGCAACACATGGTACCGTATATACAGGGGACTGTGCATTGATATTTAGTTTAGCAGTACCTGCTCTCCATAAAGGAAAGATATTCAGTGTAGGAATATAGGGTTCTTCCCTGATATATGCAGGGTTGAACCCCCAGAAGATATGCGACATGGTTGTGTTCCCAGAAATCACTACAGACTCGATATCTCCAATTTTTATATCATGCTTTTCAACTATTGGTATTAAGAGGTTATTAATATCACTAACAACTGCTTCTCTCAGTTCATTAAGCCCTTCACCCTCTGTTGCATAGATTATTCTTGTGATAACATCATCTCCATGTCTTATTTGGGAATTATAGGTTGAACCCACATCAATAACACGTCCATCTGCAATATTAGCGAGATATACAACTATAGTGGTTGTGCCTATATCAACTGCTATGCCATATCTGTCCTTACTTTCATGGCGCGATATAAAAATAGCCTCCGGCCCATAAGTATATGCAAGATTGACCTTCCAGTCTGCATCTCTGAGTGACTTGGCTAAAGATGATAAGAAGCCATGGGAAAATCTCATGCCCTTCAACCCCTTCTCCTCAATCGCCTTTTTTAGCCGTTCAAGATCACCGATGTTGTTCTGTATAGTGGGAGGGGGGATGTCCACTGAAATCCATCTTACGAGTGGAGAAATTTTAGTATCCAAGGATTTAAACAGCTCAAAAAGGTCTCTTGACCTTGATATCTCTATAATGTCTCCTACAACAAGTCTTGATTCTTTTGGGATATCTATGATGATATCTTCGCTTGGGAACGTCTGGCATGCAAGCACAATTCCTGAGTCTATCTCACGCGGTTCGAGCTTTCCTGTGGATTCAATCCTGCTTTTTCCTTCGATGAGCCTGATGCGACATTTACCGCATATGCCTTTCCCGCCGCATGAGGCAACAAGATAGAGGTCATGCCTTTTTAATGCCTGTAACAAACTTTCTCCTTCTGAGATATCGAGTGTCTTACCTGTGGTTAATTTGATATGCATTTTTGTTCCTTATAATTTTGAGTAAATCTTTTTAAAACCCTCAACCTTACAAAAACCAGACAATTTGCAAAATCATGCAGATATTAAAGCGCTTTAATGGTGTCCAAGTGGTTGATTTAAATGGTGGAGCTGATCGGGATCGAACCGACGACCTCTTGAATGCCATTCAAGCGCTCTCCCAACTGAGCTACAGCCCCAAGTTTTACAAAATAGCATCAGATTGAAGGTATTGTCAAGATTTGGTGCTTCTTTAAAATTTCTTTGTCTACATTATAAACTAAACATAGAAATGGGATATATAAATTTTTCAATCCCCTTTATTGTCATGGGCTTTACCTCGATGCTCCTTCAGATAACTGTCCTGCGCCTGCTGCTTTCAACATTCTCTGGTAATGAGCTTGATATAGGAATAACCCTCTCATTCTGGCTTATTTATGTTGGGCTTGGGAGTTTTACAGGAAGGAGGTTAAAGATCAAGCATGCATTTACACTCTCTTTTATTTTAATTGCTCTCCTTGCACAACCAACTGCCCTTGCTATAAAGGCGATAAGACCAATCCTCTCTCTGGAGCCGGGGGAAATAGTATCCCTTACTTCTACCATCCTATCAACTGCTATCTCTATTCTCCTACTTTGCTTTATCATCGGCATGCAGTTTCCGTTAGCTGTTTCATATTCAGGTCGATACGACTCGATCCCGGGTGGCATTAATCCAGCGGGAAGGGTTTATGGTCTTGAAGCCATCGGTGCATTTATTGGCGGTGTGCTATTTACATTTGTCATCTCCTCAAGAATAAGTGCAGTGAATTTATGTTTATTACTTGCCCTGATAAATATCCTCATAGCTATATATGTTTCAAGGGAAAAAAGTATTATTCTTATTTTAATTATCCCATTATTTTTTTATATCAGCTTCCATAAGATTACAGCTTCTCTCCCCTGGCATGGTATGGAACTTTCTAAAACAGTTGAATCTAAATATGGAGAGATTGATGTTATTAAAGTCAGAGGACAATCGAGTATATATGCTAACGGACATCTTCTTTTTTCATATCCTGACAGACCAACCGAAGAACTCGGGACACACCTGCCAATGGCTCTACATCCCTCGCCATTGAAAATACTTGTCATCGGAGGTTCACCCGGAACTATAAAGGAGTTTTTAAAATATCATGTTGATGGTGTTGATTTTGTAGAACTTGACCCAAAGATAATTGAGGTATCTTTTGAGCTTCTCAGTATGGAAGACAGGGAGGCGGTAAAAGACCAAAGAGTGAGAATAATAATTGAGGATGGGAGGAGATTCATAAAAAGATTGAAGGGCCAAACATACGACCTGATTGTTCTTAACCTTCCGGAGCCTTCCACAGCGAGTGTCAACAGGTTCTACACATCTGATTTTTTCATAGAGGCAAAGGGTGTATTAAAAGACAATGGTATACTGGCTTTAACCATACCGCAGTCAACAGGTTATATGGGGAGAAGCATGCAGACAGCAAGTGGCTCTATATATAATTCTCTTAAGTCTGTCTTCAGATATGTAGTGGTAACAGCGCAGGAATACGGCGGCCTCTTTGCATCTGGAACCCCTATTAATATAGATCCTGAAACCCTTGAAAACAGGTTTATACAAAAGAAAATAAATACCAAACATTTTAACCAATATATCTTCCGAGATGCTTTTTCTCCACTTAATGTAGATTATGTCAGTAAAAGACTTAGCAATATAAAAAACATAAATTCAGATCTTAAACCTTCTGCTTATCTTTACAATCTCATGCTATGGTCAGAGGTTCACGGAGGAAAGGCGCTTAAGTATCTGCTTGAAGTCAGAGTATGGTATATCATTGCTATATCAATCATTACTCTCATAGCTGTCTTTTTTTTAAGCTTCGGGAGAAAGAGGCGGGTAATTTATTATTCTATCTTTACCACTGGGTTTTCAGGCATGTCATTTACGCTTTCTGTAATCCTTGCATATCAAGCAATATACGGTTATGTATATGAGATGATCGGTGTACTTTCAGCAACATTTATGATCGGATTATGGGGAGGCACAATCCTGACAAGACACTCCAAAAGGCCATTAATGGTCCTCTTTTATTTAGAATTAATGACCATAACCCTTGCGCTTATCTCACCCTTATTTTTTAAGGCAGAACCCCTTTTTTATTTATTAATTCTCCTGTCAGGCATAATAACAGGTGGACAATTCAGCACAGCAAATTTATCAATAGGTAACCCCGATGCGGCTGGAAGGCTTTACGGGCTTGACCTCATTGGGTCATTTTTGGGGGCTTTTATTCCATCAATAATCCTTATCCCACTTTTTGGGGTCGCCGATACTCTTTTAGTGATAGTGGCGATGAAGGCAGTATCTGCTGTAATGATTCTGAGTACATTCCCCTTTAAAAAAGGTGGATTATTATCTGCTGTAGCCGCAGGCTTCAGCCTGCGTTAGTTAATATTATGGCAAAAAAACAAAAACACGCAACCTAAAGGGTGCGGCTACATTAATAAATAATTCTCGAGGGTAAAATAGCCGAGGCATCTCGTCCCGGACGACAGGCTATTTTTAGAGTAAATATTTTATAATAAATCTATGTCAAAGACGGTTCAGTGTGAGCTCTGCCCTAATGAGTGTGTCTTGGAGAACCACCAAGTCAGCAGGTGCAGGGCCAGGATGAATAAGGACGGTGTGCTTTACAGTCTCGTTTATGGGAAACCCTGTGCGGTTCATGTTGATCCGATAGAGAAGAAACCATTCTTTCATTTTTTACCGGGTACGACTGCTTTTTCGATCGCAACTGCAGGGTGTGTCCTCAGCTGCAAATTCTGCCAGAACTGGCAGATATCTCAGGCGAAACCAGAGGATACCGATACCTATGACCTGCCGCCGGATAAGGTTGTAAGTCAGGCAAAAATATATAAATGCAGGTCTGTCACTTATACCTACACAGAGCCTACTGTTTTTTATGAATATATGTATGATACGGCAATCATTGCGAAGAAGAACGGGATAAAGAACACGATGCACTCATGTGGATATATAAACGAGAAACCACTCAGGAAATTAGCAAAGTATATGGATGCTGCCGATATTGACCTGAAGGGATTTACAGAAGACTTTTATGCAAGGATATGCAGCGGCAGTCTCAAGCCAGTGCTCAATTCTCTTGTAGTGTTGAAGAAAGAGGGTGTATGGCTTGAGATAACCAATCTTGTGATACCAACGCTTAATGATGATACGAAGAAAATCAGGGAGATGTGCACATGGATATTGAAGAACCTTGGGTCTGATGTCCCTATACATTTTTCGAGGTTCTTTCCTCATTATAAATTAAATAATCTGCCGCCTACACCCATTGAAACACTTACAGAGGCAAGAAAGACAGCAATGGATGCAGGTCTGAAATTTGTTTATATTGGTAATATAAGGCATAAAGGCGAAAGCACATTCTGCCCCAGGTGTAAAAAGATCCTTATAGAGAGGATAGGTTATTTTGTGAAGCAGAATAATATATCGAATGGTAAGTGCCGCTTTTGCAGCACATCCATTCCAGGAGTATGGAGTTAACAAAATGAAGAGAAGAGATTTCTTGAGGATATTTTTATTAGGAGGTTTTTTCAGTTTGTTCGGCAAAAAGGTGAAGGCTGAGAAGAAGCCTGAGAATAAAGTAAAAGAGGCTATGTTCTGGAGGAGGTTGGATTGAGCCTTGAACTATTTACTGTTCACCGTTCACTGTTCACTGTTTTTTGCTTACTACTGTTTGCTGTGCCTCTTGGATGTAAAGCCGAGACAAAAGAGCCGTCGGTAGCAGGGACATTTTATCCTGCTGATAAAAATACACTTAAGGAGTCCGTCGAAGGTTTTCTATCGAAGGTAGAAAATAAAAATCAAAGTGGAAGACTTATTGCCATCATCTCACCGCATGCAGGGTATGTATTTTCAGGCCAGGTTGCTGCATACGGATATAAGAATATTAAAGGCAGTGATATAAAAAAAGTTATATTAATTGGGCCAAGCCATCATATAGACTTCAAAGGCGCAGCTGTCTACACAAAGGGCAACTTCAAGACACCGCTCGGAAATGTAAAAATAAATGAAAGACTTGCTGAAGGTCTCTTGAATGAGGCAGCAGATGTAAGGTTTTATCCTGAGGCATTCGAAAAAGAACACTCAATCGAGGTTCAACTGCCATTCCTTCAGGCAGCGCTAAAGGACTTTACTATAGTGCCTATACTCGTTGGCTCTCCCACAAGACAGACATTCGACCATCTTATATTAAGGTTAACAGAAATACTCGATGAAAAGACCTTGCTCATAGCAAGCACAGACCTTTCACACTATCACGACTATCTTACTGCAAATAAGATGGACAGTAAGATAATTTCTGCTATTGAAAGACTATCTGTCATGGATACAGAACGTCTTCTGAGAACCAACGAGGCTGAACTGTGCGGCGGTTTCCCTGTCTTAATTACGATGACAGTGTCACGACAAGCTGGGGCAAACCTCGGTGTACTCTTTAAATACGCAAATTCAGGGGATGTAACAAATGACAGAGAAAAGGTGGTTGGGTATGCCTCGATCGGACTATACAAAACCCCCTTTACTGATGAAGAAAAAAAAGGACTGCTTGACCTGGCAAGGAATGCTATTACTGGGTATGTGACGAATGGGAAAATCCCTGAGGTAGAAATAAAAAACCCGAAGTTAAAGACAGATGGCGCTGTTTTTGTCACTATTAAAACGAATGGTTTTTTAAGAGGTTGCATCGGTCATATCCAGCCCATTATGCCTCTTTATCAGTCAGTTATAAAAAATGCGATTGATGCATGTTCAAGTGACCCAAGGTTTCCCCCGATGAGAAAGGAAGAACTCAAGGATATGGATATTGAGATCTCGATACTATCCCCACTTGAGCCATTGAAGGATGTAAAAAATATTCAGATTGGGAAGCATGGTCTTGTTATAGTGAAAGGCATGCAGAGAGGCGTACTTCTTCCACAGGTTGCAGAGGAACTTGGATGGGATAGGGACACCTTCCTTGAACAGATATGCCTTAAGGCAGGGTTGGCAAAAGGGGCATGGAAGGATGCTGAGTTATATACCTTTACTGCGGAGATTGTAAAATAAACCCCGTTAGAGAATTTTTCTCTAACGGGGTAAACATTACCTAACAAATCATAAACACTTATTTCACAGGAAAAATCTTTTAAAATCAAAAAGTTACAAAAAATTCACTTTTTCCTTGACATCCACAAGATATTGTGGTTTAATTCAGTTTAAATTAATATTTAGCACAATTTGTAGATAATAAAAGGAGAAACTGTTTATGGATATCTGTAAGGGGTTCAACGACTGGCTTGAATGCCTGAAATGTCCTCGTTTATGTACAAAAAATTGCCCTATAGAGGGTGAAAATGTGATAGAGGAGATGAAAGAGCAACTACGCCTTTTATCTGTTTCTGGGACAGCCAAAGAAATAAAAACTTTTAGTAAATAGAAGGATAAAGCAAAAAATGGGAGATTTATATAAATGGAAGCACTTATGAAAGTGCTCCATAAATTGTTAAGAAGGAGGGATTTATGGAGGTACTAAAAGATATTAGCCTTACACCAAATGCCTTAAAGGTTCTCGAAAAGAGATATCTTAAAAAGAACGAGGAGGGCAAGGTGGTTGAGTCGCCTGAGGAGCTATTCAGGAGGGTGGCAAGAAGCATTGCCTCTGCTGATTTAAACTACGGAAAATCTACTGAAGAAGTAGAGGCAGTTGAGGAGGGGTTTTATCAGATGCTGACCTCTTTAGAATTTCTTCCAAATAGTCCTACCCTTATGAATGCAGGCAGAAGGCTTGGCCAATTAAGTGCATGTTTTGTACTTCCTGTTGAAGACTCCATGGAGTCCATATTCGATGCAGTAAAAAATACCGCTATCATACATAAATCAGGCGGCGGCACTGGCTTTAGTTTTTCGAGGTTGAGGCCGAACGGAGACATTGTAGGCTCTACAAAAGGCATATCCTCAGGCCCTGTATCCTTCATGACCGTCTTTGACACAGCCACAGAGGCTGTCAAACAGGGGGGGACGAGAAGGGGTGCTAACATGGGCATCCTGCGTGTTGACCACCCTGATATACTAAGTTTTATTACCTGCAAGGATGACAACTCAAAATTCAATAACTTTAACATCTCTGTAGCACTTACTGATGAGTTCATGAGAGCCGCAGAGGAAGATAAGTCGTATGACCTAATTAACCCCAGGACAAAGAAGATAACTGATAGTCTCAAGGCAAAAGAGGTCTTTAATCTTATAGTAGAGCATGCATGGAAGAACGGAGAGCCTGGCATTGTATTCATCGACAGGGTGGATGCATCAAACCCTACTCCTCAGATTGGGCATATAGAATCAACCAATCCCTGCGGTGAGCAACCCCTTCTGCCTTATGAGTCCTGCAACCTGGGTTCGATTAATCTTGCAAAGGTGGTGAAAGGTAATGAGGTTGATTGGGATAAACTCAGGGACATAACATGGAAGACAGTGCATTTCCTCGACAATGTCATAGATGTCAATAAGTATCCTCTTCCGGTGATAGGAGAAATGACAAGGGGCAACAGGAAGATAGGCCTTGGCGTAATGGGATGGGCTGACATGCTCATTCAGCTCGGCGTGCCTTATAATTCTGATACAGCTATAAAACTCGCGGAAAACGTGATGGAATTCATACAGAGAGAAGGTAAAAACGCATCAGCAGCAATTGCAGAAGAGCGCGGGGTATTTCCAAACTATAAAGTGAGTATTTATGAAGGAAAGATGAAGCTGAGAAACGCTACTATTACAACCATTGCACCAACAGGCACACTTTCGATAATCGCTGCCTGTTCATCAGGCATCGAGCCTCTCTTTGCAATCTCTTATGTAAGGACTGTAATGGAAGGAACAAAGCTTATAGAGGTAACCCCTTATTTTGAAAGGGTTGCAAAGGAACGCGGGTTCTGGTCAAGAGAGCTTATGGAAAAGATTGCAGATAAAGGATCAATAAAGGAGTTTAATGAGATACCGGAAGATGTAAAGGCTGTATTTATTACTGCCCATGACATTGCACCAACTGAACATATTACAATGCAGGCAGCATTCCAGAAATTCGTTGATAATGCTGTCTCAAAAACCGTGAATTTTCCTCATAATGCTGCACCAAAGAATGTTGAGGACGTGTATCTGCTTGCATATAAACTCGGATGCAAAGGGGTTACTGTTTACAGAGACGGCTCAAGGGAAGAGCAGGTACTTACAAAAGGCAGGAAAGGTAAGAAGCAGCAAGCATCTGATTCAAGACAGAAGATTGTGCCAAAGAAAAGGCCCGAGGTCATAAAAGGTACGACTAGACTCATGAAGACAGGCTGCGGCAACCTCTATGTTACCATCAATGAGGATGAGAATGGACATCTCTTTGAGCTGTTTACTTCAATGGGTAAGGCGGGAGGATGTGCTGCAAGCCAGTCTGAGGCGATTGGAAGACTCGTCTCACTCGCATTCAGAACCAATGTAGAGCCTGATGAAATAATAAAGCAGCTGAAGGGGATATCCTGCCACTCACCTGCATGGTATGACGGAGGAAGGATCCTTTCCTGCTCTGACGCCATAGCAAATGCACTCGAGAAGTACAATGTAAAAGGTGAAAAGGGCAATGGAGACAGACATAAAGTAGTTCTGCTAATGGGCGCATGCCCTGAATGCGGCGGCGCAATAGAACACGAAGGCGGCTGTGCAGTCTGCTACAATTGCGGGTTTACGAAATGCGGGTAGAGGTTGAAGATGTTAGGGAATTGGAGGCGTAATACCTATTGGAATTAAGTAATAATTTTTAAAAAGTGAATAAAGGGGACAATGCATCAAATATCTTTATCTTCAATTGACACATCATTAAAAGAAAAATTACTAAATGCCATTATTTCTTATTTCGAAAATGAAAATTATAAATTAGGACTTGGGATAACGAATTACCAGATAGATGCAATATGTAAAATTCTCTTATATAGAGATGAAGACTCTTCCGAAGGGTTCCCTATATGGCACATAAGTGAGAATACTGTACTGGATGAATATAGAAAAGAAAAGATCGAGATAATAGATTATCTTCACCTCATCTCTACTGAACAGCGAAAACAGTTAGGACAATATTCTACACCGGCAAACATAGTCAGATATATACTCAAATCAGTAGAATATACTCCCTCAAAGGATATTATTAATAAGAAATTAATAGATCCTGCTTGTGGTTCCGGCGCCTTTTTAGTAGAATCAGTCCGAATATATCTCAATGCACTTAAAAAGGCAGGTTTGCCTATTTATAAATGGTATCCGATGGCTACTTCAGCTATTAGTGGTATAGATATAGACCCAACGGCATGTTTTTTTAGCAGATTAAATCTTGCAATGCTTCTTGCTCCGGCTGCTTTAGAATTTGTAGCAAAAAATGGTATTAAAAAATTAAAACCGTTGTCTGTTTACTGTTCAGATACACTGCAATTGTTTGCCTCAGAAAGAGAGGGCGTTGCATTGCTTTACAACAAGCTAAATTTGCCTCTGGTGAATCAGTTTGATTTTGTTGTGGGTAACCCCCCTTATTTTAAAGTAAAAGGAATAAACGAAGGTTTTAAAAACACTTTCTCAAAATCGATTTATGGTCATCCTAATGCTTATGGTCTTTTCATTCATGCCGGGATCGAGATGCTAAAAAAGGACGGAAAGATGGGTTTCATAGTTCCCAGATCAATGCTTTCAGGCCTTTACTTTAAAAACCTGAGAGAATTTATAGAAGATAAAACATCAGTGAAGGAAATAGTCTATATTTCAGAGCGAAAGAAGATTTTTGAAAATGTCTTGCACGGAACAATGATTCTATCACTTGAACAGAACAGAGACATTGAGGGAACGGTTAATATCTCTTTCATTCACTCCCTAAAAGAAATTGAAACACAAAATATTATCAGCGTCGGCAGGGATAAAGTAATTCAGCGTCTTAACGGAACATCCATATGGTTTGTCGCTGACTCTCAGGAGATGTATAACATTATTAATCGCATAATCAAGAAACATCCTTTATTATCAAGCAATAAAATCAACTGCAGAACTAAAACAGGACAGATAGTTTGGAATAGGGTGAAGCCTTTGTTGACCACAAATTCCGGGGATGATACCCTGCCATTGATATGGGCTACAGATGTTGGGAAATTCACTTTTTCCTTTAACAGGATGGGATTTGCAAGACCTTGTTTTCTGAAGGTCAATTCTGAAACTGAAAACCTTATGGTTAAAGGGGCGAGTATCCTGATTCAACGTGTCACAGCAGATGAACAGCATTCACGTATTGTAGCCTGCATGCCTGAAGGATTCTATAAAAAAGAGCGCAATGGTTATTTTGTGGAAAACCATTTGAATATCATACAACCGGTAGCAGGAAAATCTTCTGTTAGTCTTTATTTCATGCTTGGCGTGCTGAATTCAGAAATCGTGGAGTTCTTTTTCCGTGCCATGAACGGAAACACACAGGTTTCAGCAACAGAACTAAATCTCCTGCCCATTCCGATTGGCAGATATGAGAGTGAAATCTCAGGTATGGCAGATAAGCTGCAAAAAAGTACTGAAGATAAAATAAAAAACAAGTTATTTGAAGAATTGAACCTGTTAGTTGCTAAGGCTTACGGATTAAGTACCGATGAACTTGAATTCATAAGAAGATCGCTTAGTTACAGGAGAGGACGTGACAATAGAAGAAATTTAGGCCATCCTGGAGAAATTAATTTTTCCGAGGCGATATATCACTGAGCAAACGGCTATATGCTTAACGGCATTAACTGATAGAACCGAAAGGAATGATCTACTGCCAGGACATAAGAATCTTACTGAAGGGGCAAGAATTCATGACATCTTAAATTTTGCGAGGGGCGTAATAGGTAAAAAAGTTGCAGAAAATACTCGCGAAGCTTACAGAAAGACCTCACTTACTCCTCTCATGAATTATGGCATAGTGGTCAGGCATCAACTCAGCACTAATGACCCCAATACATATTACCGGCTTCATCCTGACTTTATTCGCTTATTTTCAGAGGAAGATATTGAAGAACAGAACAGGTTAATACAGCAACTGCAAAAACAACTGACAAAACTGAAGGGACAAAAAGCTCAAAGGGCAGTTCAAGGCAAAGAAATATGCGTTCAAATTGGCGATGGACAAATATTTTCTCTTAGTTCAGGGGATCATAACCTGCTTGAAAAATCTGTTATAGAAATATTTGGGCATGCATTTTTAGACAACCCTCAAACGGTTTATCTCGGCGATTCAGCTCCAAGGAAGGGATATCAGAACCGAACATTGATGAGAAGGTTGAATCTTCCTATTGATACAACTGCATCTTTACCTGACGTTATTCTTTTCTCAGAGCCTGAATCACACCTTGTTATAGTTGAAGCGGTAACAAGCAGTGGCCCTGTAAACCCCATTCGCCTTGAACAATTGCATAAATTTACGAAAGGGCCAAGAAAGTTAGGGATTAAAGTAAGCTATGTCTCAGCCTTCCCCTCCCGTGCTGTATTCAGAAGATTTGTCGAAGAAATTGCATGGGGAAGTAGTACATGGATCGGAAACGAGCCGAATAATATTGTGCATTTTGAGAGGATGAGGGAAAGGTGATGGATAATGCTAAATTATATACTGCTGAGAGGTTATAACCATGTCATTTGATATGAAACAGTGGTTATCGCTCTTAAATACGGCACCCAGGTTCATATCAGAAGTGTTAGGAAAAAACCAGCGTCAAATGTTCAGATAAGGATCAAAACAGAAGGTGGCGCTTTTATAGTACAAGCACATACAGACGAGAGGCTTCTGGTTGAAAGGCTTCCCGACTTAGGTCGACAAGGAACACGGGAAGTTTTTATAAATATTCCGTTAATGGTTCAAGGTGAGGAGGTGAAATTAACTTTCTGGTACGGAATTCCTAACTCGGAAACAAAGCCTCCTCATCCGACTGTGTTAGTAAGACATGCGAGCGGTCTCGGGGTGCTTAAGAGATAATCAATGTTAAATATGACTGCACCTATCTGGAAAGATTGGAGTATGCCCTTAACAAAAAAACAAAAAAAAAGGGACGAAAAACAAAAAAAAGGGGACGGTTCTAATTGAATAGTGAAAAACCAAAGACGACCATAATCATCGGCGATGGTCGGAATATGACAGAATTGAAGGAGGAGAGTATCCATCTCGTCGTCATGTCCTTGACTGACATAATCCGCCCAGATTATCATCAAGCTATACAAATGATTCTATGAAACAAACATCAACACATCTAATAGACAGCACACTTTTTTCTTTTGAGGAGTCATCAGTTGATTTTCTCGATATCAAGCTTGAGAATCAGGCGTGTTATTCTGTTGAACAGCAAACTGCTTTAACTGAAATAGATACTCTTGACAGTAAATTGATGCAACACTTTCACAACAAAATCAAGGTCCAACCGGCATTGACACGGCAGCTTGTCAGTTTTCAAGCCAATAAACCTATGCCAACCTACCGCTGGTATAAATACAAAGAGGCTTTTTCCGCATCTCTCATTGAAATTTTATTGTCTAAATATGGGATTGCATCCGGTAAGGTGCTTGATCCTTTTGCAGGAAGCGGAACGGCATTGTTTGCAGCGAGCGGTGCTGGAATTGATGCTGATGGGATTGAACTGCTTCCTGTCTGGCAGCAGATTATCCTTGCGCGAGAATGTCTGGACAAAGAATTTACAAAAGATGATTTTAATAGCCTTAAACGGTGGGGGACGGAGCGACCTTGGTGTCAATCAAAAGTCAGAATACCTCTTTCTGAATTGCGCATTACGGCCGGGGCCTATCCAAAGCAGACCTTCGAATTAATCGAGCAGTATATGGGGGCTTGGCAGAGAGAAAACGACAGAGTTCAGTCTGTATTACGCTTTGCCTTGTTATGCGTACTTGAGTCAATCAGTGGAAAATATTCTTGTTTTACCGAACGGAAAAGGCAACAGCAGCCAGCAGATGGGGAAACATGGTCGAGACCCACTAAGAAAGTGTGTTTATGTCTGGAGGAAGTTATAGTGGTTAAAAACAAACCACACCGCAAACATCTGTCCGGCAGTTCCGATCTCGTGACTACTTATGAAGAAATCAGAGCTGGTTTCGTTTCTTTAGCACTTGAAAAAAATCGTAGAGCTACGTCCTTTGTGGAGCAAGCACGCTCTTTGAAAGCGGTTGCATCCCAAGCCAAAACTCCTGCGGATCTGCTTATCATTGAAAGCATTCAACCTGCCCTATTGACAGCTTCAGGTTATAGGGAAAAATATAGATTTGTGCCTTCTTGATTGTAATTCTCAAGAACTGAAAACTGCCTTTACTACTCCAGCTCGCTACGTTGCCATTCGAGAACTCAAAGGAGGTATTGATCCCGCTGGAGCAGATGAGCACTGGAAAACAGCAAGGACATCCTTAACTCGTATACGCAAAGCGTTTACTGATAACGGGCTTTCCCCTTATATATTTTTTGTTGGTGCAGCAATTGAAAACAGTATGGCAGAAGAAATCTGGTACCAGTTAGAAGACGGGACATTGAACAATGCTGCCAATTTGACCAATGCAGATCAAGTTGCGTCTTTGTGTGGCTGGCTATGCAGTTTATAAAACATCTTTCAAAATGCCGCAAAGAAACAGCTTGCAATGGTATTGAGCATGGTAGATATTATATGATTTTAGTGTCATGGTTTAGACAATATTTTGTTTAATAAAAAGATATGATCAACATGATTTATAAAAGTGAAAAGTAAAACCACAAACAAAATACTCGGGGTAGTAGGTAGCCCCCGGAAAAAGGGGAACACACATATTTTAGTTTCCCGGATACTCAAGGGGGCAGAAGATCAAGGATCTCCAACGGAAATCCTTTTTTTAGGCGACTTGAATATCAGCGAGTGCGATGGATGTCATATCTGCTGGAAAGGTAAACAGTGCAGTAAAAAAGATGATATGAACAAGATTTATCCAAAAATTATTCAAAGTGATGTAATTATTTTTGGCACGCCCGTATACTGGTATGGACCAACTGCTTTGATGAAATGCTTTATAGACCGTTTTGTCTCTTTTAACTATCCTGAAAATAGAGCGAAGATAAGAGGAAAATTGGCAGTAATAGCAGTGCCTTTTGAAGAAGAAAATCCGAAAACCGCTAACCTGTTGGTTAATTTTTTTAAAAAGAGTCTTCAATACTTGGAAATGCAGTTAATCGACAAGATACTTGTTCCTGGGGTAAGCCGTAGAGGTGACATTGTAAAAAAAGGAGACCAGTTAGAAAAAGGCTATAAACTTGGCATAAAATTAGCTAAATATGACAGATAGCAGTGACTGATTTAATTAGGGGGATATTTACACTTTTTTAAGATGCCTGAAGATGCGATAACACCTTTTACCTCTCCCGGCCGTCACCAAATGCTTCAAAACTCTGTCTAAGTAAGAAAAAGTAAATGCTCATGTACCTTTTTCACATTCATAGTTTCATAACGGAAATATAAAAACTTATCCCTTTTTATTCTTGTAGTAACAACAAAGAGTTGTTATTATTTAATTTATGAAAACCAATGAAGTACTTGAGAGAATCAGACAGATAGAATCTCCTTTGAAGAGGCAGCTTCTAATGGCTGCATTGATTACCAATCTGCTTGAACAGAAAGGTAAAGATGTCCCCATAGTTATAGGTGGATGTGCTTTATCATATTACTCAAGGGAGGTCTATTTTACAGCAGATATAGATCTGGCATATGCTGATAGAGAGGCATTAGGTACTGTTTTAAAAAATATTGGGTTTGTGAAACAGGGAAGGTATTGGGTTAATGAAGACTTAAAGATGGCTATAGAGGTTCCTGCTTCAATACTCGTTGGGGAAGATTCCCCGATTGAGATCGTTGAGTTTGGAGAAGGACTTCAATGCAGGATTATCGGGATAGAAGACTTGATAATAGATCGCCTGAATGCATGTAAATACTGGAAATCAGAAGTTGACTGTGAGATGGTAGAGTTGCTTATAAAAAAATATATTAAAGAACTGGATTGGGCATATCTGGAAAAGAAGGCGGTAATACCTGAAAACAATGTCTTATCTGAGCTTCTGGAATTAAAGGGAAAGGTTAAGTGAAAGTAAGAGTTAAAAAATATGAGGATGTTTCACCGTTAGAGTTTCTTGTTTTAAGGGATGGTCTTGGCCTTAAGAGATATAGAAAAAGCAATAAAAGGGACGAAGAGGAAAGAGAAATTCTCCTTGACCTCGGTTTGAAAAAGATGGAGGAGAAGGAAAAAGATGACTTCATCCCTGTAGGATATAGAAGGAAGAGACTGAAAATTCTATAATTAAGAAAGTGAACAGTTCAACAAGTCTTTATTCTTGCTGTTAAATAAAATGCTTATGATTTTTAAACTTCAAACTTATTGAACCCTCAGCCCTCATCAAAATGCTTAATAGTCCCTTCAAGATTTATGAAATTAAGACCTTGATAACACTATAATCCCCGGCGCAAACTATTATCTTAGGTTAGAATATTAACATGAATAGCTTACGTATAAAATTAATCATCTTTCTCCTTAATTTGTTCATTGTTACTAATCTAAGCATAGCATTTGGATGGCATGATGAGACACACCTTGCAGTAGCAAAGGCTGCTGGATACAGCAAATGGTACAATGCTGTAGGAGCGGATATGACAAAGGAATAGGCTTATATACAGCTTGGCCACAGCGCCTCCTTATTAAAGGCAATTTTGAAATGCCTTGGGAAAATTGGCTAAAGAAGTCGCCTGGCTTTCACAGCCCTCACCAAAAATGTTTTCCTTCCTGAAATGTTGAAAGTATATGTCTGGTTGCAAAACAATGTGGATTTAATTAATTTGTTTTATTCGATTAAGAAGGATTCCTGTTCAGGTGAATATCGCCTTGGGTGAAACGAACCGATAGTCCACGATCGCTCAATACTTTAAATAAAGGGCGGCCGAAGATAAAAAGTTCGAACTCTGCCTTCAGTCCCAACTCTGCTATGGCGTAAGAACGTATGGACAGGTCTTTACGTACAAGCTCAGTCAGTTTCGCAAGGGCTTTTGATTTGTCAGTTCCCCGTGATAAGTCGGAGATTAAATTTTCTACTTCGTGGTAGGAACACACCTGCTCATGGGTTTCAATGACCCTCATGATGGGGTCATTGGAGTTGACGATATCGGCGCGGATAATTGTGTTTTTGCCGATGACAGGCATGAGCTCGGAAGTGTCCCAGCATTTCAACAGACGGCATTCTATAAAACGGTGAGCGTATATAGCACACGAGGCTTCTTTTTTATTATAAAAGCAACAAGTCCAATCTTTTCCTTTCCCTCGTACCTTAATCAGTTCCTGGGGAACCGGTTCCAGATTGCCACTGACAGGATTTAGCGCCAATTCACCTTTCCTGATGGTTACCAAGTGCTGATGTCTTATATGTCCAGCAAGGAGGATTTTTTTATCTTTCTGGTGCAGAACCGGACCGCCTTTCAGGCAACAAGTACCACATCGTATACAGCTATTCCTTGGTATTCTCTTCTGATTTTCCTCTTTACTCATTCTTTTTTAGTGTGATGTCCCTAACAGATCTATACATTATTTTATTTCGTCATTCCCGTGCAAGCGGGAATGACAGAAATATAAGCCATGTGCTCTTACTTATGGTTTCCTTAGTAATTTGTTTGCATATACTGAATTATACCGCATATAAATGTGTTATAATACAAACTTAGAATTTGAAGGAGTCATAAATCAAGAATATTTATTTTATCGAGGTCAGGTCACCGGGGGCTCACATCTTCAGCAGGACTCCTATGCCAAGATTAGGCACCATTCTGCTGTCCACAATACTTAAAAAGAAAGGTTATAACTCAAAGGCCTTTATTGAGGATATTTCAGAACCTGACTGGAATATGTTGAAAGAGGCGGATATTATTGGCATCTCCTCGATTACATCTACTGCCCCGAGGGCATTCCAGATTGCAAAGAGATTCCATTCCATGGGCATTCCAATTATTATGGGAGGTCCCCACTCCACATTCCTGCCGGAAGAAAGCCTGAAATATGCTGATTATGTGGTAAGGGGCGAAGGCGAGGAGACAATAGTCGAACTTATGGAGCACCTTGAATACGGAAGATCTCTTAATGATATTAAAGGTCTTTCTTACAGGGAAGGCGATACCTTTATCCATAACCCGGACAGGCCACTTATCCAGGACTTGGATTCTGGACCTATACCTGATTTAAATGTAGTCCACAACTGGCAAAAAAGAACCGTTATACCTATCGCAACATCAAGGGGCTGTCCGTTTGGATGTAAGTTCTGTTCTGTTATACAGATGTTCGGCAGAAAATACCGTTTTAAATCCATCGACAGGGTTATTGAAGAGATAAAGGAAGTTGCTTCAAGAAAGGCCCACATCTTTTTTGTTGACGACAATTTTGCAGCAAGCAAGGAAAGAACAAAGGCACTTCTCAAAAGAATTATCGCTGAAGATATTCATATAGAATGGTCTGCGCAGGTACGCACAGATGTTGCAGGAGATGCTGAACTAATAGACCTTATGGGTAAAACAGGATGTTTTACCGCCTTTGTTGGATTTGAGTCTATCAACCCGGAAACTCTTTCTCTTTATAATAAACATCAGGAAGTGGACGACATCGTAGAGTGTATCAAGACCCTTAAGGAAGCCTCTATAGGCATACACGGGATGTTTGTCTTTGGTGGTGATACAGACGATATCGAAACTATCAGGAACACACAGAGGTTTTCCAGACGGCTCGGAATAGATTCGGTCCAATTTCTGATGCTTACCCCTCTCCCAGGGACACCTGTGTTTGAAGAGCTCAAACAACAGGGCCGTATAATCCACACAGACTGGGCCAAATATGATGCCCACCATGCTGTTTTTGAACCCAGGCTTATGACTGCCTTTGAGCTTCACACTGAGACCCTCAAGGCTATGGCAAACTTTTATTCCTGGAAAACAATAGTAAAAAATCTTATGCGAGGGAAACTCTTTTACAGCCTTGTGAGTCTTTACGGTAAAAGATCGCTGAGAAAGATAAAGACGCCGAGCAAAAAATATCTGAGAGACCTGAAGAATTTAGTCAGCGCTAAATTTGATGAGAAGACTGGCAAACTCAGGGAATATTTCTTAACAAAAAAGAAGGCTGTAACGAATATTGTACTGAACAGCATTGCAGAAGAAGGGATCGAATCGAAATTTTTTAGAACATTTTTTGAAAAGATAGGGAAGAAGTTGATTATTAGCCGTGAAGGTCCAAACCTTTCCCCTGACACTCTGACTATTATGCCAATTCTGCATGATGCAGATACGGGGAATAAACCAGACAAAAGAGTGTTGTCTGAGATATATGAAAAATATAAAGCTAGGTTTCAAAACTTTAAAATCGTACCTCTGGAAGCAGGCTCTCTTTACAGGATATGCGTTGATCTTGGATTGCTCCTGGGCATTAAGATGAAAAAGATCAGAAAGGCATATGAAAAAGCTGTCGAGGGGATTAATGGTAAGGCATTCGACTGCCGTGCTATGTTAATTATTTTAAATAGGAGCACAGCCTAAACAGGAGCCGGCTCTATTTCTTCTCAAGGACTATCTTGTGTCTTAAGAGCGATATCTCTTTTATATCTCCATCAAAGACCTTCTGTTCCCCGAAGAGGTTCTTGAGCAAAATCTTTCCCTCCTCCGGTCTCATGATATCCACATTCTCTAAATAAAGCTCTTCTTTGCCGTCCTTATAAATATAGGCGTTTGCTTCACACATTTTACTTCTCCTTTCCTATTTCATGCCTAACGGTCTCTATAATTTTTTCTATCATATGCGGGAGAGGCTCTTTTTCCACTCCTATCACATCTATACCCTCTTGATTTAGCGGCAGAAGGATTTTTTTTGCATCAGATGATACAATTGCCTCAGCCATCTTAAGTGTCAGTTCTCCGAGCATAGCATTAGAAAGAACAATACTTAAAGGGCCTATAATCATGTTTACCCTGCTTGCATTCCATATAATTGCATTTTCCCCTGTAGCGCCTTTATTTGATCTTGATTTCATCATAGCTGAAGTTGCAGCCGAATTTGTACCGAGTGCAAGGATTTCAATCTCGTCTCCGAATTCATCCCTGAGCCTCTTGACAATCAGGCCTCCAATGCCGCCGCCCTGGCCGTCAACCACAGCAATCTTAAACACAAAATAAAGTATAAAGACATCCTGTACACTATGTCAAACTGTGAGGTACATTTTTGGACTTACTGAGCCGGATAATGTGGTCAGGGAGTCTATTCTCACGGTGATAATGCCTTTATCTCCTTCTCCACCGCATCAAAGAACTTTTTGTAGAACTCTGCGTCTTCAACCGTTCTTTCTTCC
>PEUB01000146.1:5556-17655 GCA_002780895.1 Nitrospirae bacterium CG02_land_8_20_14_3_00_41_53 | reverse complement strand
CCTCCTGTCGTTGTTTTTTTACAACTTTTCAGGGTTACATTATAAATGTCACAACGATTATCCATATGGTTACATTTTACACGGCTCAATACGCCTATTGCCAAAACTATAATAAATCTATATAATATATTAAAAATTTCAGGAGGGAGAGATTGAAGGAAGGAATTCATCCGTCATATAATGAGGCGACTGTAGTGTGCGCCTGCGGTGAGACATTCACAACAAGGTCAACAAGGCCGAAGATAAAAGTAGATATCTGTTCAAAATGCCACCCCTTCTTCACAGGTAAACAGAAGATTGTTGATGCTGAAGGAAGGGTAGAGAAATTTAAGAAAAAGTACGCAAAGTTAGAATCGACTCGTACCAAGAAGTAAATACACTAACAAAAAAAGTCGTTAGTCAATTGTTTCAGGACTAACGGTTTTTTTTTGATTCAGATGAAAAACATAGGCGGACAGGCAGTTATAGAAGGTGTTATGATGAAAGGCCGGAAAGGCTGGACAGTTGCAGTCAGAGGCCCAGGAGGGGACATCCACGTTAAAAGGGAGGGACTAACAGAACTTCCAAAGGTTTTAAGGCTTCCTGTCATGCGGGGTGTGATTGCACTTTTTCATGCTCTTTTCATCGGCATCAAGGCTATAGAATTCTCTGCAAGCAAGGCATACGAAGAGGAAGATGGTAAAAAGTTAAACCCTGTTGCCATTGGTTTTACCATCGGCTTGTCTGTAATACTTGGCATAGCCCTTTTTATACTGTTGCCGTTATATGCAACAAAGCTTTTGGGAACCGTATTCACATCTGTTTCCAAAAGCTCATTTGTGTTTAATTTTGTCGACGGTATTATCAGGATATTTTTTTTCCTGATATATATAGTCTCAATCGGCATGTGGAAAGAAATGAGGCGGATATTTGAGTATCACGGTGCAGAGCACAAAGTGATCCATGCATATGAGAATGGGAAAGAACTAACTGTAAAAAATATAAAAGGCAACAGCCCTCTGCATCCACGCTGTGGTACAAGCTTTCTTCTTATAGTTATGGTCATAAGTATATTAACCTTCTCATTTATCCCACAGACCTGGTCGTTCACTTATAAATTCCTCTCAAGGATTGTCCTTATACCTTTGATTGCAGGGCTTTCCTTTGAATTTTTGAAACTATCTTCTAAAATGAAAAACAACATGATAATAAAGATATTGATACAGCCCGGGCTCTTGCTGCAGAGGCTTACAACAAGAGAACCTGACGATTCTCAAATCGAGGTTGCTGTCAGGGCGCTCGAAGAAGTTCTTACCATAGAGGAAGCAAATGCTTGAGAAACTAAGGGCAATAGAAAGTAAATATGAGGAATTGACTAACCTGCTGATAGATCCGGAGGTATTATCAAAACCGTCTGAACTACAGAAATATTCAAAAGAACAGGCGGAATTACAGCCGCTTGTTGAAAAGATCAGGGAATACACCAAATTACTTTCTGATATAGAAGACACTGAGGAGCTTTTAAAAGAAGGCGACGGAGACCTGCGTGAGCTTGCCCTATCAGAACTTGATGAACTAAAGGGGAAAAAGCCAAAGATAGAAGAAGAGCTTAAGGTTATGCTTCTTCCAAAAGACCCTCGAGATAAGAAAAATGTAATTCTTGAGATAAGGGCAGGAACCGGGGGTGAAGAGGCTGCCCTGTTTGCCTCCAAACTGTTCAGGATGTATTTGAAATATGCTGAACAAAAAAGATGGAAGGTAGAGATGATAGATCTGAACTCCACAGGACTTGGAGGCATCAAGGAAGTAATTGCATCTATTCAGGGAAAAAATGCATACAGCAGACTCAAATATGAAAGCGGCGTTCACAGAGTCCAGCGCGTGCCTGTTACAGAATCATCCGGAAGAATCCATACATCTGCATCAACAGTTGCAGTGCTCCCCGAGGCAGAGGATGTTGATATTAAGATCGATGAAAAAGACCTTAGAGTAGATACATTCTGTTCTTCCGGACCTGGAGGGCAGGGAGTTAATACAACCTATTCGGCTGTAAGGATTGTCCATGTCCCGACAGGACTTATTGTGCAGTGTCAGGATGAACGCTCCCAGATCAAGAATAAAGAAAAGGCCATGAAGGTTCTTCGCTCAAGGCTTTATGAGATTGAAATGGAAAGGCAGGAAAAGGAGAGGGCCTCTGAAAGGAAATTACAGGTGGGAACAGGCGACAGGAGCGAAAAGATAAGGACATACAATTTTCCCCAGAACCGTGTCACTGACCACAGGATTGGTTTTTCACTTCATAGGCTTGATCAGGTGCTCGAGGGAGACCTTGATGAAATAATTGACAACCTGATTGATCACTATCAGTCTGAAAGGCTTAAGGAACTGTAATGGGAAAATCTTATCCCAGGATGATGATTTTTTCCTATGTTTTATTTTATTGATTATAGTATAATGTTCACATGCGAAAATTTATATTAATCTTTTTTGTTGTAATATCCATCGCCAGTTTTCTTCTCATTCATAATACATATGGCATTGACACATGCGATCATAATTGCACAAAGTGCCATCAGATAACGAATGATGATGCACTGAATTTGCTTAAGGAAGGTATCCCTGATGTGAAAATTCTCGAAATTAGTCCGGCTATAGTTAAAGGATTATGGGAGATTGCAATTGAATCAAGGGGGCAGAAGGGGATAGCTTATGTTGATTTTTCTAAAAAATACGTTGTATCAGGTTCCATATTAAACCTTAAAACAAAGACAAATTTAACAGGAGAAAAACTTTATAATCTCAATAAAATTGACACATCACAAATACCTCTTGACAACGCCCTGTTAATGGGCGATAAAGATGCATCAAAGAAGGTGATTATTTTTACTGACCCTGAGTGCCCGTATTGTGGGAAGCTCCATCAGGAAATAAAAAAGATTTTAGAAAAAAGGAAAGATATTGCCTTTTATATAAAAATGTTTCCTCTGGTAAAATTACATCCAAAGGCATATGAAAAATCAACGGCGATAGTCTGTGAGAAGTCCCTGAGTCTGCTTGAAGATAGTTTTGCAGGGAAAAGCCTGCCAGAGCCAAAGTGTAAAACCTCAGAGGTAGATGAAAACATAAAACTCGGTGAAAAACTTGGTATAAAAGGAACACCTGCAATTATTCTTCCTGACGGCGGTATTATCCCCGGCTATAAAGATGCTGATTCTATAATCTCTCTGATTGACAAGCCAAAAGAAAGGAATCCAAAAGAATCCGCAAGCTATAAGAACCACCAAGATAAACCATAAAACAATAAATATGCAGAAAATAAATTAAACACCTGCGAGTTATAATCTTCTTGAATAAAACTTTCTAACTTCTTCTGCTGCAAGCAATCCAATGCTGAAGGGTATTAGAATAAGCCATAGATCTAAACTAAGCGGTGCGGTTCTAAAGATTTTATTTCCGAACGGATGATAAACAATGAACAACTGTAGTAGGATTTCAACCATGATACCAGCAAATATAAGCCTATTCGTAAAAAAACCTATGCTAAAGATAGATTCCTTTGATGAGCGGCATGCAAATACATTTCCTATCTGAGTTATTATTATCGCTGTAAGACATGCAGTTGTTGCCTGAAGGTAAAGTAAATTATTCACCGAGAGCATCGTCCCCCATATCCACCCACCATTATATAAAACATAGAAGAATCCAAACATACATGCAATAGCTTCTATAGGACCGAGGAATAGATATGACCTGATAATTAAAGGAAGGTCTAACAACCGCTCCTTTAATTTTCTCGGCGGCTGTTTCATTAAACCGGGAGTAGGCTTCTCCGCACCGAGTGCAAGTGCAGGTAACATATCAGTACCGAGATCAACTGCAAGTATCTGGATTATGGTCAGAGGAAGTGGAATCCTTAACAGGATATAAGCTAAATAAGGCACTGCCTCTGGTATATTTGATGCAAAGATATATGTTATAAACTTTTTTATGTTCTCATACACAGCCCTCCCCTCTTCTACTGCATTTACAATTGTTGCAAAGTTGTCATCGAGCAGGATCATATCCGATGCCTCTTTTGCTACATCTGTGCCCGATATTCCCATTGCAATACCAATATCTGCTTTCTTGAGTGCAGGCGCATCGTTCACACCATCACCCGTTACAGCAACAATCTCATCCTCATCTTTTAAGATTGATACAACCCTCATCTTATGCTTAGGTGTCATCCTTGCAAATATGACCTCTTTTTCTAAGAGTTTTTTTCTCAGTTCCTCATCACTCATCTGATCAAATTCATGGCCTTCGATTAAAGCTGGATTCCCTTTAATAAGCCCTATTTCTCTTGCAATAGCAACAGCAGTTCTACTACCATCACCTGTGATCATGATTATCTTTATTCCTGCTTCATTGCATTTCTGTATTGCTTCTGGCACCTCTGGTCTCGGAGGGTCTTCAAGACCAATCAATCCAGCAAAGACCATGTTATTTTCAACTTCCTCAGGTCTCACCCCCTCCCTTGCCCTCCCCCCTTGAGGGGGAGGGATGGGTGGGGGGGTGTCTCCGATTTCCTTATAGGCAAAGGAGAGGACCCTTAGCCCCATATCCATTAAAGCATGGTAGGCATCCATAGTCTTTTTTCTGAGTGTTTCATCAATAGGCACTTTTTCACCATCGATCAGCAAGTGGCTGCATAAAGGAAGCACACTCTCCATGGCACCCTTTGTGAAAACAACAAATCCCCCCCCGCCCCCCTTTTCTAAAGGGGGGGTGGGAGGGATTATATTTATCGTAGTCATTCTTTTTCTATCTGAGTCGAAAGGTATTTCCTGCATTCGTTCTGCCTCAAAATATCCAATGGTCTCTCTCGCAACTTTAAGCAATGCAACTTCAGTTGGGTCTCCTTTGTATTGTCCATCTATGAAGCGTGCATTGTTACATAGATAGGCTATATGCATGAGCATTTCATAGGAACTTAATCCCCTCTCGCCCCCCTTTAATAATGCACTCTTATTATTACCCCCCTTTGATAAAGGGGGGCTGGGGGGGATTATGAAACCATCCGATGCTGTCCACATCTTTGTCACAGCCATTTTATTCTGCGTAAGTGTACCTGTTTTATCTGTGCATATCACTGTTACAGCACCGAGTGTCTCAACAGATGTAAGTGTTTTTATTAATGCTTTTCTCTTTGCCATCCTCTGGCTTCCCATGGCAAGAGAGAGGGTCATTGTTGGAAGCATGCCTTCAGGAATAAGCGCTACTGTTATGCCGATTGCAAAAATAAAGTTTTCCCAGAAACTTCTTCCAATCAAAAAACCTAAAGAAAAAAAGAATATACCAACTACTGCAGCGATTGTAGCTACTATCCTAGTTGCTTTTATAATCTCCTTCTGGAGTGGACTGAGTCCTGCCTCTACAGCGCTTGTCAGGTGCGCAATACGTCCGAACTCTGTTGTCATTCCTGTTGCAAATGCGACTGCCATACCTGAACCACTGATAACCGTTGTCCCTGCGAAGGCAATATTAGGGCTCTCGAGAAATTCCCCATCAAACGGTTCATGATTCCTTAACATCGGTTCTGATTCGCCTGTCAGAGGTGCGTTATTCACCTTGAGATCAGATGTCTTTATGAGTCTTGCGTCTGCAGGGATTTTATCACCCTCTGAAAGCATTATCATGTCACCCGGGACAACCTCTCTGCCATGAATCTCTTTTTCTTTTCCGTCCCTTAAAACCTTTACATAAAAAGGTAGTAGCCTTTTCAGGGCTTCAAGCGCCTTTTTTGCACGGTATTCTTGAATAAATGTAAAAACTGCATTTATGAATATTACTCCTATTATTGCGATACCGAGGGTAAGCATGCCCTCACCAGGATGTAGATATTCAGACAGGAAAGAGAAAAAAGCGGCGATCCAGAGGAGGATAGCTAAAAAATGGGTAAACTGGGAAATTAATCTCAGATATAGGGGCCTTTTTCTGACCTCTTTTATCTCGTTCAGACCATATTCATGGAGACGTCTTCCGGCATCCTCTTCAGAGAGCCCTCTATCAGAAGTTACAAGGCTTTTAAAAACCTCTTCTTTTGAGAGATTTTGGATTTTCATCGATGTTCATGTTCAGGTCTCAGGATTATAAGATTACATGGGGTTTCCCTGAGTACATCCTCTACAGGATTACCACTAATGATGCTCCTTAAAAGACTCCTCTCGCTTTCCCCCATGACGATTAAGTCATTTCTTCTGTGCGCAGCTTCTATGGTTATAGACCTTGAAACAGAACCATATCCTGTCTTCTTTTCATGGTGTATATCATATCTATTTAAACATTCAGTGAATTGCTCGATATCTTTTGGAATATGTCTTTCTCTCTGGGCAGGTTTTAAATGTATCTCTCCGTGGAAAAAACTTGTTAAGGGACTGGGTGAATGAAAAAGTGTCACAGTGGATTCGAAGCCCTGTGCAAGTTTTGCCACAAAGCATGCTCTTTCTTCAAGGTTAGTCATATTAGCTCTCAGAGGCACAAGGATATTTTTAGGATGCATTCTCCCCATACGTACTACTCTGACCATAGCTACAGAGCATGGCAGTTTTACCATAAACTCTCTTGCGAGGGTCTTTGTAAAAAATCTTTTCTGTATATCTTCCCTTCTTGTGGCTGTAAAAACAATGTCTATCTTATCTTTCTTTACTATTTCGAATATCTTATTAAAGGGGTCTCCCTTTTCAGTGATGCTCTCTACTTCGATGCCAAGTTCTTCAGCCTCTATAAAAAGTCTCTCAAGGGCAGATTCTGCGTGTCTGAATACATCCTTGTTAATCCCCTCTTCTGCAACAAAGACTAAAGAAAGCCTTGCCTGGCATGATTTTGCAAGGGCTATCGCATACCTTGCTGCTATCTCTGAATTTGTGAACTCATTTACTGCAGCAAGTATCTTCTTATACATAGTCAAATTATAGCTATTAACCCCTTGAATCGCAAGAAGATGAAGCAGAGTGAGAGATTGTTCACAAATTGAGGATGAAAATATAGGGAGAGGGTCAGGGTGAGGGGGATTTTTGAATAAAATGTTAAAATAATCTATGTTTGACAAATCCTGTAAGAACCTGCTGGTCAGAGGGGTTAACTGGATAGGGGATGGTGTTATGACCCTGCCTGCATTAAAGGCATTGAGAAAAACGATGCCGGAAGCAAAAATCTCTCTTCTTGTAAAACCATGGGTGTCCGCCGTTTTTGAAAACAATCCGAATATAGATGAAATAATTATTTATGGTGATAAATATAAGGGTATTATCGGCAAGATAAAACTCTCAAGAATGCTGAATAAAAAAAAATTCTGTAGTACAATCCTGTTTCAAAATGCATTTGATGCTGCCCTGATTACATTTCTTGCAGGCATAAAGGAAAGGGCCGGATATAACAGGGATGGCAGAGGCCATCTTCTGACAACTGCAGTCCCTGTGCCTCGGAATAAGGGAAAGGTGCATCAAATTAACTACTATCTGAACCTTCTTGATAAGTTAGGAATAAACGCTGGATATTCAGACCCTTACATATATCTCACACTTGATGAAAGATTAGAGGCAAGAAAATTCCTGCAAGATTTGAAAAGGCCAATCCTGGGAATCAATCCCGGCGCAACATATGGCTCAGCCAAGAGGTGGTTTCCTGAGAGGTTTGCCGAGGTTGCGAACTGGTTTATAAGTGATACAGGGGGAAGTGTAATTATTTTTGGAGGGAAATCAGAAGTTGATATTGCGGATGAGATCTATAAAAAGGCAATCCTGGAATTCCGGACTTCACATTCACTCATTAGCTTTACCGGAAAAACATCCCTTAGAGAGCTCATTTCACTGATTTCAGAATGCGATGTATTTGTTACCAATGATTCAGGGCCCCTGCATATTGCCTATGCAGTTAAAACACCATTGGTAGCAATATTCTGCTCTACAGATCCACAATTAACAGGCCCTCCGCCTGAGGCGAACGCCTCAGGCGGAGGAAATAGCAATGTGGTAATAACTCCTGACATCTCATGCTCTCCTTGTTTCGAACGCACTTGTAAAAATAATGATATGAGATGCATGTACGCAATAACATCAGATGATGTTTATTACGGAATAAAAGAGATATTACCAGACAAACCTGCAGTTTTTTTTGACAGGGATGGGACATTATGTCGAGATACAGGCTACCTCAATAAATATGACGATTTTCAGGTTTTTAAAGATATCAACAATGTGCATCTTCTTAAAGAAAAAGGCTTCAAACTTATCGGTATTTCCAATCAGTCAGGTATTGCGAAAGGTATAGTTAATGAAGAATTTGTAAAAGAGATTAACAGCGTATTTATAAAACAGTACGGGTTTGATGATTTTTATTACTGCCCTCATAATCCTGATGATCATTGTCCATGCAGAAAACCCGAACCGGAGATGCTCCTCAGGGCAAGGGGTAAACATGGAATTGACCTTAAGAAATCCTTTGTGGTAGGAGATAAAGAAGCAGATATATTTCTTGCAAGGGCAGTCGGTGCCAGAGGGATACTGGTTAAGACAGGAGAGGCAAAAGAGTCACAATATGCTGATTTTATTGCTAAAGACCTAAAAGAGGCAGTTGATTGGATATTAGAAAAAGTCTCATAAAAGATCCCCGAAAAATCCTTATCATCAAACCAAGCTCTCTCGGTGATGTTGTTCATAGCTTACCATTTCTGAATGCAATAAGAACGTGTTTTCCAAAGGCTGAGATACACTGGGTTATCGCAAAGGGACTTGAAGGACTCCTTGAAGGACATCCTATGGTCAACAAGCTCTGGATTATAAATAAAGATAAATGGAAAAAGATTAAAAATGTGAAGGGAACGATTAATGAACTTAAAGGGTTATTTAAGGAGCTGAAAAAAGAAAAATTTGATCTTGTATTAGATTTACAGGGACTATTGAGAAGCGGGATTCTAACATCAGCTACAAGCGCTCCTGTCAGGATTGGATTTGCCGAGGCAAGAGAGGGGAGTAAATTTTTTTATACACATAAAGTTAAAGGCGGAAGAGATATACACGCTGTTGACAGATATTTAAAGATTGCTGAATTTTTAGGATGCGATATAACCGACATACGTTTTCCTTTCCCTCTTGATAATCAGTCCTCGTCTTCGATTTTTCATCCTTCATCCCTCATCCCTCATCCTTCGGAAGGTTATGCTGTTATAGTCCCTGGCGCAAGATGGAAGACAAAGGTATGGCCTTCAAGGAAATTTGGAAAACTTTCATCAAAGTTACCTATCATGACAGTGATAGTAGGAAGCAAGACAGATATAGATATAGCAAACGAAATTGTTGCGCTCTCAAAAGGGAATGCGATATCTTTAGCAGGTAAGACAGACTTGAAGGAATTAATAGAGGTGATAAGAAATGCACGCTTTATGGTAAGCAATGACTCAGGCCCTATGCATATTGCCGCAGCCTTAGGAATCCCCGTCTTTGCCATTTTCGGACCAACAGACCCATTAAGAACAGGCCCTTATGGAGAAGGGCATACTGTAATCAGAGAAGATATCCCATGTGCGCCCTGTTTCAAGAGGACATGTAACGATGTAAGGTGCATGAACAGTTTGTCTGTAGAGAAGGTGTATGAAATAATTAAGCGGCGATTACATTCATAGCGAACTCTGTCCTAATAATTAGTGTCTGTCTATAAATCATGACTTATATAATCTGTCATTCCCCGACTTGATCGAGGAATCCAGTGTTTTCAATAGGTTCTGGATTGTCCTGTCAAGCCGGACAATGACAAAATACGACTTCATGGACAGACTCTAATTAGTCATACTGAACTTAATGTTTGTACACACCCCTTAATCCCCTCTTGATAGAGGGGAAAATTTGAAAGGATAAAGCTGATTTGTATTTGATAAAGGTAGATTACATATATTTATCCCCTCTTGATAGAGGGGAAAATTTGAAAGGATAAAGCTGATTTGTATTTGATAAAGGTAGATTACATATATTTATCCCCTCTTGATAGAGGGGAAAATTTGAAAGGATAAAGCTGATTTGTATTTGATAAAGGTAGATTACATATATTTATCCCCTCTAAAAAGAGGGGATTAAGGGGTGTGTTATGAAAGTTATTAATAATCCTTAAATCTTAAACAACTTTTAAGACCTTTGATGATTAATAGCATGATAGCACGGTTCAGTTATAATTTCCCCTCTTAAGAGGGGTGCAGGGGTGTATGGATTATAGCATTTATAGTTAAGTTTGAATTGGTGTTAGAAAGAAAATAGCCGTATAACCTCAGGGATCAATCAGCCTGCTGAACCTGCCAATCTTCATGGTGTTTAGCTAAATGCTTCTTTCCACGTTGTCAAGCAAAAAATACAATTCTTAGAAAAAAAGTATAAATGTCCTTTCCAAATCACAATAAATACGCCCATAGCGTCCCTGTTTTGAGACGCAGGTTCCCTATCGGGTCAGCCGGGGTATTTGGCCGGGTGCACGGAACGGCATCCTGTTTTTATGTCTTCCAGTCAACGCTTTCTTTCGTTACAATATCAATACGGTCGCAACCAATATTCTTATTCGACATGGGAAGACCAGGACGGCCCGGTTATCAGTTAGACGAAGCGTCCAGATGTTTAGAGACCTTCCACAATGCTAAACGCCTGGCCGTTCCGGAAGGGCCCCATCGGCCAATGGGGCCTTCTTTCTTACATTTCTACCACCTTAACCCTGAACGTCTCAATCTCGATCACTTTTCTGTTTTCAAAGAGCTATGCTGCTTTTCGGACTGCCTCCTTCTTTTGTGTATTCTGTATTTCACTGTATTTCATCTCCAGTTTCTCAAGCTCCTGCGCCGCTTCCTCTCTGAAGGCATATGGTCGCCTTTCTTTTATCAGTGCCATGAGCAGTTTCAAGAGCTGTGAGGAGGAGGCGATGATATTTTTCCGGTAGCACTTCTTCTTGAGCTGCCTTTTTATGAACTTAATCCTTACTTCGGGGATAAACCGCGCCGTCTGGGTTGTCATAAGGTATATGAGTTTCAGCAGTCTTTTGTTTCCGATGCCGCTGATTCTCCGTGCGCCATGGTATTTGCCGGAATCCATGAGTCTCAGATTCGCCCACGCATGTTTTTCTATTTGTTTGTAATGTGCATAGAGGCTAAGATCTCGGCACTCTCCTATGAACCTGGCATCTGATATGTCCGATATTCCCTTCAATGAGGTCAATATCTCAAAATACTCCGTCTTCCTGGCAAGTTCTATTATTGCCTTGGCTATCGCAGCCAGGCCACTGCCGCTCTGCCGTACCTGCATGATCCATATATCCAGGGTAAGCCTTAATGCGTCTTCTTCTCCATGCACAGAACTGCCGATGCTTTTTTGAGCGTACTCTTTGAGCTTCTTTAATGTCTCAGTTCCGTGGTTTCCGTTGGATATCCTCCGGACGTTCAGTTCTTCTTCATGGACCGAAAGACTCCGGAAATGCTCAGGAAGAAAGTACTGATCAAGAAGGTACAGCGATGTCTCGATATCTACCGGTATGCAGTTGAGGAACTCTGGAAAGACCTCTTCCATAAAGGCTCTCAGTCTGGCTATGGCCTTCTGCCTGTCCTTGGTCAGCTTGTCATACGTGATGCTCAGCCGGTGCAGCTTATTGATCTCAGGGGTAAAGTTCTGATAGACGGTATAATTGCCGTTGCGGGCGTTCGTCGCTATGAGTAATGCGTCTTTTGGGTCCGTCTTGGAAAAATCATGGTTCATAAGGGGCCGCGAATGGTAAGTCGTAAGCGGGTTTACCATAAGCACGGTGTATCCGCGCTGCGACAAATAGTCTGTAAGCGTTTTCCAGAGAGCGCAGGATGTCTCCACCGCAAAGGCCAGATCCTCTGTGCCATAGTCTCCGAGGATCTTCCCGATCTCTTTCCACAGCTTTTCACTATATCCTTCATGACTGACCGGAAATGAAAATGATCTTCCCATTTGAATGCCTTCTTCATTTAATACCGCTGCCTGATGCTTCTCCTTGGCAGGATCAATCCCTGCGATCCTCTTCCCTGCAAGCATCTTCTTCTTTTCCATGTGCTTTTGATACCCTTTACTCTTCATACATCCTCCCTTA
>PEUB01000146.1:0-5500 GCA_002780895.1 Nitrospirae bacterium CG02_land_8_20_14_3_00_41_53 | reverse complement strand
CCCTTCGCAATGACGGATTACGAAAACTTGTCTTGTCATTGCGAGCGGAGCGAAGCAATCTCAAGGGTTTTCAATTTCACCGAGAATTGCTGCCCAAAAGCATACTTACTTGACTTCGCAGGCGATGTGGGATATTATAGCTATAAGTATCCACATTATACGGAGGATATCATGAGAACGATACAGATGACCTTAGATGATGAGTTAGTGGCAAACGTTGATAAGATTGTTAAGAGACTAAAAACAACACGATCTGCTTTTGCACGCAAGGCATTAAAGGATGCTATCAGACAGGTGAATATCAACATGCTTGAAAAAAGACATAAAAAGGGATATGAACGTTGTCCTGTCGGCAAAACGGAATTCAGTGTTTGGGAATCGGAACAGGAATGGGGTGATTAATGAAGCGAGGTGATGTGAGATGGTACAAGTTCAAAACTCCTGACAAGAAACGCCCAGTGGTTATTCTGACAAGAAATTCTATACTGGATTATTTAGGTGAAGTTACAGTCGCTCCGATAACTTCAACAATCAGAGACATACCAAGCGAAGTAATTTTATCCCGTGAAGACGGTATGCATAATGATTGCTCTATTAATTGTGATCACATACAGACGGTTTCAAAAACAAAAATTGGATTGTTGATTACTACTCTATCTAAGGAAAAACTATTTAAAATTCGTAACGCTATCTGTTTTGCGTTAAATCTTTGAGGCAATACTAATATGTTGAATTTCTTTTTCACTCTGTATCTGTTTTTGCAGACCAGTCGGGGCAATCGGCCACATACTCCTCGACTCTGTAAATTAGATGGTTTCCTGACTGATCGAAGAATTTGCCTCCATAATTTTCAATATGCTTTAATTTGTAGTTGTAAGAACATAGGATCGTCTCCATCTGCATATATTCCCAAATAAAAATATATCTCCCTGATAACAACCTTAAACCTCCGGAAAACTTCTCTTTACTATATCAACAAGATAATCAGCCTTTAAGTCTTCAATCGTATGATAGTCTGCGCCGAGCAGTGCAGCTATCGATGCAGCACGGTCCATCGTCGTAAATCGCCCTTTCTCCTCGGTATCCACAACAACAATATCAATGCCGGCCTGCTCGCTCATCAAAGCGGCCATACGCGCTACCTCTTCATCAGGCGGCATTTCGGTCACCGATTGATTTGCACGGCCATCGGTGATAAGCAGGATGAGAAAGCGTGTCTCAGGCCGTTTTCTGCCAACCCGTTGTAAAAGCCGGTATGCCTCAAGGAGACCGGCGCCAAGCGGTGTTTTGCCGCCGACCGGTATTTCCCTGAGACGGCGGGCAGCATGCTCAACGCTCGCTGTGGGCTCAAGAACAACTTCAGCGCGATCCTTGCGAAAAACAATTATTGCAACCGTGTCGCGCTTCTGATAGCAATCCATGAGGAGTGATTGCACCGCGCCCTTTGCTGCAACCATCCGCTTTTGTGCCCCCATTGACCCGGACCCGTCCACAATGAATATTGCAAGATGTCCCATTTTCCGCTCCTTCCGCTTATAGCGAAAGTCTTCTTCATTGATTACGACTACATCTGTCCTTTTTCGGACTAACTGGAATGGTGCAGCAGCCCTGAGCGTTGCATCGATTGCAATATCACGGTTCTGACGAAGCACGCTCTTCACATATCTCCCTCCACGATTTCGTGCGCGTGTGCGTGTCCTTCGGCCTGATGCTGCCCTCTCCAGCCTGTCCTTGCGGAAGGCGATTCGCTTCAACTGAAACGTCTGTCCGACTGTAAAAACCTCTTCTTTCTGCGGCGGAAGTTCATGAGGTTTCGGCGGCTGATCATGCTCCTGCTCATCGGTATTGTTCTGCGGAGGCTCGGGCTGTTGTTCCTGCTGATTATCCGGCGGCGGTTCATGGTTGTGCTCAGGAGGAGGCGGGGGATCTTCCTGCTGATCAGGCGGAGGCTGGAGTTCACGTCTCCGGTGCATGAGCACCAAAGAAGCGACCGTGTTGATGTCTTCTCTCGTTACATCTTCATTACCTTTAAATGCAGCGTGTGCGCGTGCAGCTGCAAGAAGATACAGATCGGCACGATGGCCTGCAACATTATAATTTATACAGATATCCGCAATGTACTCCAGAAAACGGTCACGTACTGAGACTGTTGGGAGAATCTTTCGCGCCACTTCAATCCGTTCTGTCAATTCGAGGTCGGCATCAGTCTGGTCCTGACAGATTGCCGCCCTGACGACTGACATGCGCTCGCCGGCATCAGTCAATCGCTCGAATCCCGCGCACATTCCGAACCGGTCAAGAAGGTGCGGAGAGAGATCGCCTTCCTCCGGATACATGCTCGCAACAAGGATAAACGATGCAGGATGTCGCATCCGCAGCCCCTCCCGCTCGACAATATTTTCTCCGCGGCCCTGCACCTCAAGAATCAGGGAGACGATCTCGGGTGAAAGAAGGTTTACATCATCAATAAAAAGCACTCCGCCATGCGCACGTGAAAAAAGGCCGTGCTGAAATACACGGGCTCCGGTTCTGAGTGTATCCTCAATGGCGATAGTGCCGAGCAGCGATTCATCCGTAACATTCAGGGGAAGTTCCACAAACGGAGTGCCTGACGGCAAAATGCTTCTGAGTGAGCGGGCGAGCGTCGATTTGCCGCAGCCCTTCTCGCCGACAAAAAGCACCCCTCCGCAGCGCGGATCGATTGCGTTCAGAATAATCGCTAATTTGGCTTCATCATGTCCTATAAATGATGAGCATCTCATATTAGCGCCAACGCCTCCGTGACTTTTTCGCGTTCGGCGCCGATTTCCTCGAACGGAAGCCTTTTCAGCCTGTGGCGCAGTGCAAACCATGCGGCGTCGCGGATTTCGTCAGACCCGATTGTGCTCAGCTCACGAAATGCAGCAAGCGCCCTTGAGGTTTTCATCATCACGATGTCCGCACGGTGGCCGTCGAGCTTGAGGGAAGCAGTAACCGAAACTATCTTTTCGAGCACCCTGTCATCCATCGGGATGCTGTCTACAATAGATCTTGCCGCGGAAATACGGCCGCTTAACTTCTGCTGCTCTCCATTCCATTGTTTATAAAATAGGCCCTGATCACTGTCGAATGCGGCCCTTCTTCGCAGGATCTCGATGCGCTGTCCTTTATCGTACAGCGATGTAACCCCGACACAAAGCCCAAACCGGTCGAGAAGCTGCGGACGCAGATCACCCTCTTCTGGATTCATTGTGCCGACAAGCATGAAGCGTGCGGGATGGACGAATGAGACCCCTTCGCGCTCCACAGTATTGACGCCCATTGCAGCAGAGTCGAGCAAAAGATCCACGATATGGTCTTCCAGCAGGTTTACTTCATCAACATACAAAAAATTTCTGTTGGCATCAGCAAGAATCCCTGGCTCAAATCTTTTCTCACCTTTTTTAATCGCATGTTCAATATCAAGTGTGCCCACCAGCCTGTCTTCTGTAATACCGAGTGGAAGCTCGACCACCCTCATCTTTTTCCTTGTGGGGTGCAGATGTCCTTCGTTTTGTAAGTCTTCCGTGCATTTGCTGCAGAGCACACCGGACGGGTCACAGGTGAACGGGCAGTCCTTCACCGCTTCAATTTCAGGAAGCAGATCGGCAAGCGCCCGGACAGCCGTACTCTTGCCGGTCCCCTTTTCTCCCATTATTAAAAGACCGCCGATAGAAGGGTCTATTACATTTAATATCAATCCTGTTTTCATCTCTTCCTGATCGACAATTGCGCTAAACGGAAATATCATCTTAGAATGTCCTCCATCTTCTTTTTCCATGATTCAACTTCATCCTTTGTAATGATGTCGATGCTGCCTCCCTGGAATTCGCCTTTCATATTACCCATGCGCTCCTCTATCCATCCCTCGATCTCCAGGTAAATCTCCTTCAGCGCCTCTTTTACATCAGGAGCTGGGTCCCACAGGTTGCGCTCGACCGCTTCGATCAGCCGCCGTGCAATCTCTTCCAGTGCCCAGGGGTTGTTCTCCTCAAAAAACTTCCTGTTCTCCTCGTTCATCATGAAAGTACGGGTTATATCATCAAATATCCAGTCATCAACCTCTCTTGTTGTTGCCTCCCAGCCATACACCCTGCCTATTCTCTTTGAAATATCTCCGGCGCCTTTGTATCCATGTCGCTTCATCCCCTCGATCCATTTTGGATTAAGTAATTTTGTTCTGACTACCCTTCTTATCTCATCCGCCAGGTCCCTTACCTCCACATGTTCAGGCTCCCTTGTATCTCCATAATAGGTCTTAACCTCTTTGCCAGAGAGTGTCCTTGCTGCCGCCGTCATCCCTCCGTGGGTGCCAAAATAGCAGCAGCAGCCAAAAAGGTCATATTCATCTGTTACAACCTTGTTGTAGGTAACATCAACGGTTTTCAGATTCTCTGCAAGCTGTTTATGCTTCTCTGTGCCGAACACGCCTTTCCCATAGGCATAGCCGTTCCAGTAGACAAAGATATCCGAAAGGTCCTTCTCCGTCTTCCAGGCGGATGCATAAACGGCGAGCTGTGTTCCCGCCTGGTAGGTGCCGGGCATGCTCGCAAAGATGCGCAATGTGGCATCCCGCCATGCCTCTTTTGATGTCATATTACCGTCAATCTGGGCGAGGGTGTGTTTCCTGATGTAGTTCATCTCAACCGGCTCATCGAGGGCTGCTACGGCCTGAACAGCCTCATCAATAAGTTCAATACAATTAGGGAAGTTATCCCGTGTAATACCGGAAACCCTGATCGTCACATCTATTCTTGGACGCCCGAGTTCATTCAGGGGTATTACTTTAAATCCCTTGACCCTGCCGTTAGAAAGCCATTCAGGTTCAACGCCCAGCAGATACATCATCTGGGACATACCCTCACCATCAGCCCACATAATGTCACTACACATCCAGAAGAAGGCTATATTCTCAGGATATCTGTCCTCTTCCTTGATGTGTTTTTCAATGATCGCTTTTGCCAGGTTCTGACCGACTTTCCACGCCGCCTTTGTGGGAATCCTGTGCGGATCGAGGGAATAAAAGTTCCTTCCAGTCGGGAGCACATCGTCCCTACCCCTTGTGATCAGACCGGACGGACCAGGAAGGATATATCCCCCTTCAAAGCCATGAAGTAAGGAGCCTATCTCTTTTGATTCCTCTATCCTTCTGTCTAAATCCAATATCCTCTCTTTAATCTCTCTCCAGGGGTAAGTATCCCAGTTAATATTTATCGTCTGGTCAATGTCTAATGTTCTTTCGGCCATTTTAACCTCCTATATTCAGGACTTCACGAATAAGCCCTTTGCCCATAAGGTCTATCTCTTCCAATAACTCTCCGTAACTCCTTTTCCTTTCTGGATGGACTTTACTCGGATCAGAAAGCAACTCCCTCAGCTCTAAACCCATTATCTTCGCAATCTCACGCCTCAATGAAACAGCCTCACCAGCGTCATATCTTAAGATCGAATAGATAAAACCTGCCCTCCTTTCTCCTTCAGG
>PEUB01000149.1 GCA_002780895.1 Nitrospirae bacterium CG02_land_8_20_14_3_00_41_53 | reverse complement strand
TGTATCCACAATAAGCCTGCTGTGTTCGGCTAAAAATTATAGTTATAAGAAGAATGGTCGGTTGATATCAAAATGCAGTCGTATTTCTTAAGATTTTTCTCTGTCAAGGGCACAGAGGCCATCTTAAAATCGTAGCGTCTCATTTTGTGGGTCTTTGGAACATAGGGGTCATTATAATCAACCTTTGCGCCCTTATTTCTAAGAAGCTCGATAAGTTCGAGCGAAGGCGACTCTCTTACATCGTCCACATCACTTTTATATGTCAGACCGAGTAATAAGTATCTTTGAATCTTTTGTGCTTCTTCCTTTTTCGTTAAGTGCAAAGAAAACGCAAAAGGGACGGTTGTTCTATTTTTCATCTTTTTACAAGTGAACAAGCGAATAAGCCGGCAGCTATTAAGCCAACAAGCGAATAAAAAAACAAAATGGGGATTGGGAATACGAATTTTCTTTTTACCTTTTACCATAAATTGATGCCTGCCTCCGGAAAAGGGTCCTGAATATCCAAGTGCCTTGAACTTTCTGAGCAACTCTTTTCTTGAAATAGAAGATGGCATTACGTACTAACTGCTTCTTTGATGTTTATATCTATGTCTTTAACGGTAGGAACAGTATCTCCATCTCTTAATTTAAGAATAAGCCACTCTTCTAAAACTTCAACAAGTTCTTTTCGACATTCCTCGACTGTTTTTCTGTTAGCCCAAACTCCTTCGAAGCCTGGGATTTCAGCAAACCATGTTCCATCATCTAATTTTTTATATTCCGCTGTTTCTAACGCCCCTTGAATATATTCAAACAACATGGCAATACCTCCCTAATTTTTTATCCAATTTTAACATATTAAAAAAGGTTCTTTCGTATTTCAAGTGGGTAAGTTCCCCATGCTGTCCCCCATCCACTTCTATCACCACTCTGTTCTCAAGACAAATAAAATCTACTATATAATTATCAATCGGTTGTTGCCTGCTTCCGAAATTTCTGATGTCTGCCTTCACCATCTTCACACCAAGGTTTTCCAGATAATCCCAGTTATAATTCCTTGCTTCATCAGCTGCAAAACCTGTCCTTTCTAACTCATGCTTTGTCATATTATCGTAAGAAATTACTTTTGTACCTTTTCTTACATAATACTCACAGACATGAGAGCCTAAGAACCCGCATCCGCCTGTTATAAGTACTTGTCTAGCCGATAACATAATCGCTACCTTTCGAAAATTAAGGGTTAGTTATCCGAACCACCATTCAAAAAATTCCATTGGAAGGGTCTCTGGGGTCTGGTCTTTATTATTCACACAAGATAACAACTGGTACGCATACAGGCTTCAAAGTTTATGAAAATGCCAATTCTGCTTTAACAGGAAGAATCTTAGTGTCTTTTGCATCTTTAAACCACTTCCTGAAGTTTAATATCGAAAAGCCAACTACTTCACCACTATCAGGTTTGACCCTGAGGAAAAAATCATCCTCTACTTCTCTGGAAACCGCACTTCCAGGTTCACCGATCGAGACATCTAATACATCACCCTCTTCATCATAAACCATCCTTATTTCCTTTCCCATAAGGTCACCCCCTTTTTAATTATATCAGTAATATAGCATGAAAGGATAAATAAACGTAAGCCTTTCTTTGCTACGATGAGCATGTATTTACCCATAAAAATATCACTATAGAATTTGTAATAAAGTAACACTTCAGGGTCTCTGCTACTTTTTTTCACATAATCTGGTGTTAACATTATTTCTTGTATTCTTTCTCTATACAGGCTGACCTCTGGATGCTCTCTTACAATATGATGCCATCTCTCATCTGTTAGCTCAATTGAATCTCCAAAAATATCTGTATATATCATTCGCCTAAAGTAATTTAAACGCGCATTTAAAATACAATCTTGCAGGCGATGTAATCGTATTCATAAAAGTTTCTCTAAGGGTCTTATAAGGTAATCTTGTCCCGATATGGTATTGTTTCGAAATATTATTGATGGAAATGATAGGAATCATAACAAATGTTTTGTGAGTCAAGTTAGGTTCTATTAGTCCGATTAGTTTTATTAGTTTAAGAACTGTTGTAGAAAACGGAAAAGGGACAGAAAACGGAAAAGGGACGGTTCTGTTTTTCATCTTTTTACAAGCTAACAAGCTAACAAGCTGGCGAGCCAATAAAAATTAAGTGCTTTAACACCGATTTTCACAGGGGTTTTAAGCGTCATTTTTCTTATGGCGTCCAGATAATCCTCAGAGGTTTATGATCCAGCCATGGG
>PEUB01000124.1 GCA_002780895.1 Nitrospirae bacterium CG02_land_8_20_14_3_00_41_53 | reverse complement strand
GTGAAGGGTCTCTTAACACCTTGAAAACATGAGATTCTTCGCTTCACTCAGAATGACAGAAAAGGCTTTTATCATACTTTTGCAAGAGGCTCATGTTATAATCCTATGCATCTTTCAACAAAATATTTTTCAAATGACTAATACGCCATTTGTGATGTTAGTCATATTTAAATTCTATGCAACCTATACCAAGTGATATTTTGATTCAATTCGAGGCCGTCCTGAAAAAAAGGGTGATGCCTGTTTCCCGCCACGCGGATTATAGGAAGTGGCTCCGGTATTATCTTGATTTCCGAGGCAAATACACGCTTCCGGATTCCAAATCAGAACATGTGCGTTTGTTTATCGAAAAATTACGAAAGAAGAATCAGACATCCGAACAGCAAAAATAGGCAGCGCATGCACTGTCTCTTTATTTTGAGATACTGAATGCAGAGACAAAGGCTGCGACAATATCCACATCGTCTCAATACCGGGCAACCACAGAGGGATTGCCCCTACAGGTATCGGAGGCAGCAACAACCCCGGCTGGCCCCAAGAATCATAACTCCCCCTATCCCCCTCTTATCTTAAGAGGGGGTGGCGAAGCCGGGGGCGTTACCATCAAGGGGGAATATTCAAATTTATCGCCGACTGGGCACGGCGATCTCAAGACATCAGTTCCGATAGCATCGTTGCGTACGTTTGTTCCTCCTTTATCGGCTTGCAGTCGTTATAATGAATGGCGTTATCTGGAGAAATCCGGGTCTCCGGCTTGGGACAATATCATCGACAATCTGGCGGCAGAGATCAAGACACGGCACTATTCCCGAAAAACGCTCAAGGCATATGCGGATTGGAGCCGCAAGTTTCAGGGCTACCTGCGAAACAAGCCTCCTGATGAACTGTCGGCAACGGATGTTAAGGCATATCTCACGTATCTGGCGGTGGAATGCAAGGTATCCGCATCAACGCAAAACCAGGCGTTCAACGCTTTGCTGTTTCTGTTCCGGCACATTCTGAAAAAAGATTTCGGCAATCACAAGGACATTCCCCGTACGAAGAAGTCGAAATATATCCCCGTGGTTCTTTCCCGAAAGGAAATAGACGCTGTCTTGAAACATCTGGGACATCCCTACGATCTTGCGGTCAAACTGCTGTACGGCTGTGGGCTTCGTCTCTTCGAATGCATGACATTGCGGGTGAAGAATTTCAATTTTGACGCCGGAATACTTACGGTACATGGAAAGGGCAGTAAAGACCGGACCGTGCCAATTCCGCAGACAATCATGCCGGAGTTAACGGCACAGTTTGAGGCAATAAAAAAACTTCACGATGAGGATCTCGCAATGGGGTTTGCGGGCGTTTTTTTAGATGACCGGCTTGAAAAAAAATATCCCTCAGCCGGCAAGGATTTCATCTGGCAATGGTTTTTTCCTTAGCAGTCGTTGACCTACGTGTCGGATGAGAAGGAGCTGCGGCGGTATCATCTTCATGAAACACACGTCCAACTGGCGATTTACGAGGCGGTCCGGCGGGCGAAGCTCACGAAGCGCGTCACGTCCCATACCTTCCGCCACAGTTTCGCCACGCACCTCTTGCAGGCCAATTACGACATATGGACAATCCAGACGCTGCTCGGCCACAGTGATGTAAGGACTACTATGATATATACCCATTGTGTGCCGAGCATGACCGTTAAAGAGGCAAAGAGCCCTCTGGATTTCTAGAAAGGAGAAAAAGGGGACAACGGTTCTATTTTTTGAATGCCCGAAACTTCATTTAACACCATGCTTGCGCAAAGACCAGACGGCAAACAAAAACGCTCTATTGTTGAGCGGATAGACCTTGGCGTTTTTGTTTCGCAAGCACAAAACGTTAACTAAAACTCCGCCCATAATTTAGGTAAGGAAATGTTTTAAAGTGATAAGATATATTATTAGAAAGAGGTGGAATTTATGAAATCAAGACAATCAAAAGGACCATTTTGCCAGAGTTGTGGGATGCCGATGGAAAAGACAGAAGATTTTTGGACAAATGCTGACCAAAGCAAAAGTAAGGATTACTGTCATTTCTGTTTCCAGAATGGAAAGTTTACAGACCCAAATATTACTATGGAACAGATGATAGATAAAGTTGCTGGCTTTGCAAAACAAATGAGAATGTCAGAGGATCAAGCAAAAGAAATGGCAAAAACATTCATTCCAAAACTTAAAAGATGGCAAGGTAAGTGAAAGATAATAATGATCTGTTGAACTAAGCCGCTAAGGCGGCAGCTTTAACAGCCTCAAGCAATAAGCCTTCAAGTCGTAATTCTGCGTTTAATAACCCTGAC
>PEUB01000060.1 GCA_002780895.1 Nitrospirae bacterium CG02_land_8_20_14_3_00_41_53 | reverse complement strand
GGCTATAGCAAGCAATGGCATAACAGAGTTATTTATAGGGAAAAGGCAGAAGGCCGATCAAGATAAGGATGAGCTTATAGAAGAGCTTTACCTGCAGTTTTCTCGTTCTCACACTTGGAGCAATCCTTTACATCTCCTGCACTATCGGGATAGGGCTCTTTGTATCAATCATCTCACGCACGCAGGTTGCGGCAATGATCATCACCTTTTTAATAACAGTTGTTCCAGCCTTTCTTTATTCAGGTTTTTTGTCTCCTATCACAAGTCAGGATATGACAGGACAGATTGTGAGCCGTTTCATTCCGGCCACTTATTTTATGGGTATGGTAAGGGGTGTTTATCTCAAGGGACTGGGGGTTAACTATTATGTATGGGATGTGGCCGCGCTTATGCTGTATGCAGCCATTGTTTATACAATCGCCATAGCTTCCTTTAAAAAGAGGATAGGCTGATGTTCAGCCGGATATTATCCCTTGCCCGCAAAGAGTTTTTGCAGATTCTAAGGGATAATGCCCTTCTCTTTATACTTGCATGGGCATTCATAGGGGAAATCTATATTGCAGGACATGCCATATCCCTGGAGGTAAGGAATTTCCCAACTGTCATCTATGACCTGGATAAAAGTCCTGTTAGCCGTGAACTTATTGGCCGTTTCAGGATGCCTTATTTCAAGATACTGTCGCATATAACAAATGAAAAGGAAATCACCGAATGGCTTGACAGTGGCAAGGCATCCATGGCAATAATTATTCCTGTTGATTTTCAACGTAAGATAACAGGTGGTAAGCTGGCAAAGATCCAGGCCATTACAGATGGTACCATTTCCCTTTCCGCTACCGTCGCCATCGCCTATGTAGCCCAGATTTCAAGTGAATATTCAATAGAGATTTTAGAGAAGCAGGGGAAATTTACGAGGGCAGCCTTTCAGAACCTGCCCATCATTGATGAGCGACTGAGGGTTGAGTTCAACCCCAACACCCTACATTCATGGTTTGTCAGTATGCTGGATTTTTTCTATATGATCACCATGGTATCCCTTCTCCTTCCAGCAGCAGCAACGGTGAGGGAAAAGGAATACGGGACTGTAGAGCAACTCCTTGTAAGCCCTTTAAGGCCGGGGGAAATATTCCTGGCAAAGATAATCCCCACAATCGTCATAGTCCTGTCACTTTCCCTATTGAGCATATTTTTTATCCTGAAGTCTATTTATGGCGTCCCGATCAGGGGCAACCTATTATTTTTCTATAGTGTTGCTGCCATTTATGTCTTTACCATGTCAAGTCTCGGTATTGCCGTTGCAACAATATCCAGAAACCTTCCACAGGCCGGAATGATTTTGCTGCTGATCCTTGCGCCGATGCTCTTTCTCTCAGGCGCATGGACACCACCCGAAGCCATGGCGCCATGGATGCAATGGGCCAGCCTCATATCACCAATGAGATATTTCATAGATTTCGGCTACAGCGTATTATTCAAAGGTAACGGAATTGCCTATGTATGGCACGATATAGCAGGAATAATAGTGTTGGGGACATTACTATTCGGCTTTTCCATATGGTGGTTTATGAGGATAATAAAATTCTAATTAACCCCCTTACTTAAAAAGGTTGAACACAATCAAAAAATCTGCCTTCTGCTCTCTTGCATTTCCTCTGGCTTAATAAATATAATCTACCATGCTTTCTAAGGTTCTCAGCGCAAGTATTATAGGTATTGACGCCCATACTGTAGAGGTCGAGGTAGATATTGCATCAAGGGGGCTCCCTCATTTCTCGATGGTTGGTCTGCCTGATGCTGCTGTTAAGGAGTCGAGGGACAGGGTCAGGGCTGCACTTAAGAATATCGGGTTTCTTTTTCCGCTTAAGCAGATTACAGTTAATCTTGCACCTGCTGACTTAAAGAAAGAGGGTTCATCTTTTGATCTCCCGATTGCAATTGGGATTATTGCGGCCGAGGGTGTGATTGAATTAAGTTCGGCTGATGGTTATCTCTTTACAGGTGAGCTTTCACTTGATGGGAAGATAAAGCCTGTAAGGGGTGCTTTATCAATGGCCCTGAAGGCAAAAGAGCTTGGGTTAAAAGGTGTGATCCTTCCTGAGGAGAATGCGCCAGAGGCGGCGGTTGTTAAGGGTGTACCTGTATTCGGATTAAAGAACCTCCCCGAAGTCGTCGAATTTCTCAGGGATGGCAATCTCAAGGTGCCTTTCGAGATAGATGTTCATAAGGCGATGGAAGAAAACTCTATATACGAGGACGATTTTGTGGAGGTAAAAGGTCAGGAACATGCCAAAAGGGCATTTGAGGTTGCTGCTGCTGGCGGGCATAATG
>PEUB01000108.1 GCA_002780895.1 Nitrospirae bacterium CG02_land_8_20_14_3_00_41_53 | reverse complement strand
AGAGATTATAATTGTAGATGCTTCCGGGAATAACCCCCCTGCTACTCACTCATTTTGGATAAATTTGCAGATATCTAAAAATAACTTTACTTGCTGGAATAATATTCTTAAACCCATGCAGAATAAACCGGCAACTGTGAGATATCAAGTAAAATCAGGCGGTCATGTGAGAATAAACATCTACAACATGGCCGGAGAACTTGTCAGAACATTAGTTAACGAAGTTGTGCCTAATGAATTTAATGGAAGTAAGGACTGGTTTGGGAAAAATGATGTTGGGAATATTGTTGGCAGCGGTGTTTATTTTATACATATTGAAGCGCCAGGAATTAGAGAAACAAAAAAAAGGCTCTTCACCAGAATCTGTGGGTAACCTGCGGTTCCGGAAGAGCGCCTAAGGTGTGATAGAGAGCCAATTCAATAACATCGAAACTTCTGAAACCACACGATTTTCTAATACTCAATTTAATTCGAGTATTAAATCCTTCCACAATCCCCGAGGAAAACTTCTTCTTTGCTTTAAACCAATTTAAAATCAATTCACGATGTCTACGAATCTGTTTCGCCATCTTCTTTACAGGGTTAAGTCGTGAACGCATTGCCCTGGTTATCCATTGATTCAGATACTGTCCCGCCCAGTACGGCGAAGTATACTCCCAAAAAACCTGAAAAGCTTCTTTCAACAAATATGCTCTGACTGATTTCAAATCATATTTCAAAACATCTTTGAGTTTAATACCTTGTTTAGCGGTTAGATTTTTATTTCTCTTGAGAAAACACCAGCGTGTATGTTTCAGCATTGGTTCATACCCTTCCTGTTCAAGTCGTCTGGTTTCTTCCGCGCGCACTTCGTCTATTGCCTTATTTAAATTAGCAACAATGTGATAACGGTCGAGAATATGCACGGCATCTTTTATCTTTTTGCGGATTACCTTTAAATACGGTTTCCACATGTCGCTGCATACGAATCGGATTCCTTGACTCCATTCTTCTCCAAACATACGAAAAAATCTCAACATTGTCCTGACAGTCCGGTCTTTGCCCACCCATAACAGTCGACGACAACCTTCATCAAGTTGATAAATAACAGTCAGATATTTATGACCCCGCTGGTATTGTACTTCGTCTACGCCGATGGCTGTGACATCTTTCACATCACGACGGCCAAGACCCCAGTGAACCATCCATTCCACTGACCGGCGCACACTCTGCCAGCTCGTTTTGAATATATTTGCCGTTTCACTCCAACTGAGCCGGCGCGCCCAGTTTGCCAGAAATTGCTGATATATTCGGCAGAGTTGATGTTTTCCGTCTGCCCACGGAATATATTCAACCCGTATTCCGCAGTCCTTACACGATACCCGCCTCATACGATATAATAATACCACCGCATATCCCCATAACGGTATAAACTCAAACCTGCGGGGATTCTTTGCCGTATCATATGTCGCTGAAGGACGTCTACATTTTGAGCAGATTCCCTTTGTGTTTTTCCGAGGACGAACTTCCACTTCCAAAATATTTCCCTCTTTGCTTTTCTCCCAACCTACGTTTCCGTAAACAAACCCATTGATTTTATGGCACCTGTTTAATACACTTTCTATAAGCATTGGCTCACCTCTGTTTGTTATATCTTTTTTCAAAAACATTTTAACAAACAAAAGCCAATGCTTCATTTTTTTCCTTCCCTCTTTTCTTCCACCCCTTCCTTTGTCCTTCCCCTATCGAGGGGAAGGATTATTTCCTTTCCATTCTACCCACTAATTCTGGCATAGAGACTTTCTCGTCAATTATTCCGTTCCATACCGCTTTTACTTCTTCATATTTGCTTTTATCCTTTTTGTAAATTTCTCTGACCCCAATATATGATTTATTCGTCAGAATGGAATAAACTCTGCCCTTGTTGATTTTACTCAATCCTAAGTTTGAATCCGCATATTTTAATTTTATCGCTTCCGTCGTCCTTTGTATTGATTTCTTTTTTATGTATGTCTTAAAAATATCTTGGACAATACCGGATTCTTTTTTATCAATGAGTAAATATCCCTTTTTCTTTTTATCCCGGTAATATCCCAACGGCGTAAATCCGCCGCTTGCTAAACCCCTTTTACTCCTCTCATAAGCATTTATGCTTGTCCTCTGTGAAGTCATCTCCCGTTCAAATTCCCCGAATACCATCAGTATTTTCGTGATTAAATTTTTATACGGAGATGTTGTATCAATATCGGTTTTCAAACAGATTAAATCACAACTGTATTTTTGCGTCCATTCAAAAATGTGTAAAAAATCTTTCAGCGACCGCGAAAGCCGGCTTAACTCCGTAAACATTATTGTATCTATCTTGCCGATTTCAATATCTTTGAGCATTTTCTGAAAAGCAGGTCTATTTGTATCTT
>PEUB01000065.1:2700-15398 GCA_002780895.1 Nitrospirae bacterium CG02_land_8_20_14_3_00_41_53 | reverse complement strand
TTGATAGATTATTTTCAACTTTTAAAGATAAAAATCTCATCTACACAATCGAGGCACATACACCAGAGGATGTTTTGAAGAGTATTAAGTGTCTTAAAGATTACTTATAGCTTTCCTGCCTGATTCCTTAAAGAAAATCCTCTGAGTTCTGGTTTGGCATTACCTTTGTACTGAATCATTACCTTATGCGTTTCCCCGATTGTCCCCGGAAAGATTAGTCTTTTTATGTTTGCAATCTCAAAAAGGTAATCGCTTGAATTTCCATAAAGCTCCTTTATCATCTCGTCAATCCCAAGCGATACAAGATAAGTTCCTTGCTGGCAGAATCCAAGTGTCTCAAATCCAAGTTCTTCTCCCCATTTCTTTACTGATGAGAAATTAACATGTGCTGTAATGTCCTGTTCGCCAATGTTTTTATATGGGTCTTCAAATACCTGATGTTTGTAATAGCAGAGTAATGTACCCCTGTTTCTATCCTCACTGTAGTAGTCCCATACAGGATAGCCATAGTCTATAGTCAAAACGAATCCTTCCGTCAATATTTCATTAACGGTCTCGAGCCAATCTTTTATCCGTAGATTAATTTCTGTTCTGTATCCTTTTGGAAGTTCTATAGAAAATTCATTGAGGTAATAAGATATCGCATCTGTGCTGAGAGCCCCTTTTATCTCTTCAAAATCATCATTATTAACCGTAACATAAATCTCTTTCAGTTCCTCTTTCATTTCTATCAAATGAACAGGAAATGCGTCGAGAAGTTCATTAGAAAGGATACAGCCTTTTTTTATATTACTGAGTTCTTTTAATGAAGGAACCCATTTTACCTTATCTAAATAGCCTTCAAGCACTTTCTTCTGTTTATTTTGCATAAAAGGATTCGGTTCTACTATTACATATGTCAAAGATCTGAAGACCTCTCTGCTATGCAAATAATCCAGGACATCTTTGCACATAAGACCTGCTCCTGCACCAGGCTCGACAGCATAAAAGTCATCCGCCTCAGACGGACTTCCCATTATTTTCCATATCTCCTCGATCTGTTTCCCTATCATTGCACCGAATGCAGGGTGAAGATGCTGGCTTGTATAAAAGTCTCCTGCCTTTCCTATCTCTGTCTTGTCTGATGCATAATAGCCGAGACCTGGCTCATAGAGCGCCATATCCATAAATGTTTCAAAGGTAATTGGCCCATTTTTTTTAATTCTCCCGATTATTTTTTGTTCTAAAGGATTCATATCTCTTTAAATTCTAACCGGCTTAAATATCAAAACTGATAAAGGCGGGAGAGTGATATTTATCGAATATGGCTTACCATGAGATGAAATTTTGTCTGCATTTATACCTCCGGCATTACCCATATTGCTGCCCCAGTAAATTTGTGAATCGCTGTTCAGTATCTCTTTGTAAAAGCAAATCTCAGGAACACCAATACGATATCCTGTCCTCGGGACAGGCGTGAAATTACAGACGATTACAAGGAAATTTTCAGGGTCTTTAGCCTTTCTTATGAAAGATATAATGCTGTTTTCAGTATCGCGAAAATCTATCCATTCAAAGCCCTGGTAGTTAAAATCTACCTCGTAAAGGGCAGGTTCAGATTGATAAATATGGTTTAAATCCATAACAAACTTTTGAAGATGCCTGTGAGGGGTGAGCCTCAGAAGATGCCAATCAATGCTTTTCTCATGGTACCATTCATCCCACTGTCCGAATTCTCCGCCCATAAATAACAGTTTTTTCCCTGGATGACTGTACATAAAGCCATAAAGAAGCCTGAGGTTTGCAAATTTCTGCCACATGTCTCCAGGCATCTTGCTTAGCATTGAACGTTTTCCATGAACAACCTCGTCGTGTGAAAGGACAAGGATAAAGTTTTCTGTAAATGCATAGAGCAGGCTGAAAGTGAGATTGTTTTGATGATACTTCCTGTGTACAGTGTCCTTTAAAAAATATTCAAGGGTATCGTTCATCCAGCCCATATTCCATTTCAGGCTGAAACCAAGACCGCCCAGGTATGTCGGTCTTGAGACGCTTGGCCATGCTGTTGATTCCTCAGCAATGGTAAGAATGCCGGGATGATTTTGATGGACAATCTCATTAAATTTTTTAAGGAAATCGATAGCCTCAAGGTTTTCCCTGCCGCCAAATACATTTGGTATCCATTCACCTTCATTTCTCGAATAATCGAGATAAATCATTGATGCCACTGCATCCACACGCAGACCGTCAATATGGTATTTCTCAAACCAGAAAAGTGCATTTGACAGCAGAAAATTTCCTACCTCATTTCTTCCGTAATTGAATATCTTGGTGCCCCAATCAGGATGGAATCCCTTTCTCGGGTCTTCATGTTCATAAAGGCATGTGCCATCGAAAAAGCCAAGTCCGTGTCCATCTGTTGGGAAATGGGCAGGGGCCCAGTCAAGGATAACTCCTATATTGTCCTGATGACATTTATCTACGAAATACATAAAGTCCTCTGGTTTCCCGTACCTGCTTGTAGGCGCAAAATAACCAATGGTCTGGTAACCCCATGATGCATCAAGAGGATGCTCTGTTACAGGCATGAGTTCGATATAAGTATACCCCATCTCCTTAACATATCTAATCAGTCTGTCTGCGGTCTCCCTGTAAGTGAGCCACCTGTTATTTTCCTCAGGTACCCTCATCCATGAGCCGAGATGCACTTCGTATATTGATATCGGGGATTCAAATAAATTCTTTTTGGGACGCATCTCCATCCATTTTCTGTCATCCCACTGATATTTGTTTATATCGTAAACAATTGATGCGCTCTTTGGCCTTAATTCAAAATGGAAAGCATATGGATCTGCCTTTACAGCAATATAATTATTAAATTTTGATTTTATCTCGAATTTATAAAGGTCCCCTCCATTGAAGCCCGGTATAAAAATCTCCCATATCCCTGATGAACCGAGCACCCGCATTGGATGCCTTCTACCATCCCATTTGTTAAAATCACCGATAACACTAACACGTTTTGCATTCGGTGCCCACACAGCAAAGTGAACACCTTTTATGCCGTTTATTTCCATTATATGGGCGCCAAGCTTCTCATATTTTTTGTAATGTCTTCCTTCACCGAAAAGATGAAGATCAAAATCTGTAAGCACAGGCAAGAAGGAATATGGGTCATAAAACTCAGAGGTCATTCCCTCATAGGACTTTATCTTAATGCGATAGGGAAACACTTCTTTCTTTTCAAGAATTATTGTTTCAAAAAAACCAGCCTTATGGATTTTCTGCATCTGATATGTCTTTTCTTTTTCTAAAATCTCGTTCTTTGCTCTTTGCTCTTTGCCCTTTGCTTGTATTACCCATGCCTCTTTAGCCTCAGGAAGAAATGCACGCACTATGACTGCCTTCTTGCCTTCTTTCTTAATGATATGAATGCCGAGCACCTGAAACGGATCCCAGTGGTTTGCGTTAATAATGAGTTTTATTTGTTCGTTTAAATCGTTTTCCGCCATCTTGTTCTTAAATCAAAATATATATTTGAGTTATTTATTTTTTAGAATCCAGTATTATTGTCACCGGCCCATCGTTAATAAGATGTACCTGCATATTGGTACCAAAATCTCCGGTGGCTACCTTGAGCCCATTTTCTATTAGTCTATCTATAAATTTCATATACATATCTTGTGCCCTTACTGGTTCTTCTGCACTGTCGAATGAAGGGCGGTTACCCTTTTTACAGTCAGCAGATAAGGTAAACTGGGATACGACAAGAAGCTCACCTTTAATGTCCTGAACAGAGAAGTTCATCTTCTCCTGTGCATCTTCGAATATCCTCAGGTTAGATACTTTTTTAACAAGGTATTTAATATCGTTTTCTGTATCGCTTTTTTCAATGCCTAAAAATACAAGCATGCCGTTGCCGATTTTAGCAACAGTATTTCCTTCTATGTCAACCCTTGCCTCAGAAACACGCTGTATTAATGCCTTCATTGCTTAATACCACATCATCTTTTCAAAGTCGGGAGTTGGAACAGTAAGTGCGATATATCCCCTCCATGGACATCGTTCTATCTCTTCACCATTTTTTATAATAGAGATGAACAGGTTTATCTCATCTTTTTCCCTGGCATTTAAATCAATAAATGGGATACCTAACTCAAAAATGTCCTGAACCGCAACATCGCTGATATCTTTTATTTTTTCCCAGGTTTCATCGCTCTTCCTGAAAAGTTCTGCCTTTAAAAAGGGCTTAACTGAAATTATAATTTTAATCTGTGAAGGTTTTACTATATTAATAGAAAATTTAGTATTATCGGGAAGCTCAATGAATGGAATCACAGGGTCTATTCTCAAGAAAAGATTATCTTTGTTGAAGCCATAATAGAGATTAGATAAAATGCTTTCTGCCTTGTGCATGCTTCCGCCGTATTTTTTGATATCCATATAAGCACCCTGGTACCATTCGTAGTAGCTTGTTACAATGCCATCAATCTTGGGTTCTATAAACCCTCTTATCGTGATTACCGGAGATATCCCCCTGTCTTCTCTTAGTACAGGGATGAATAGATGCTGGGGAGTATCTTTTCCAATCTCTTTATAGACCTTAATCAGATTCATTCTGAAGAGTTCGTCAAAATCTTTTTGTGTTTCTGTTGAATGTTCATCGCCATACCACCAATTCCAGTCACTGCCTTCTGCAATATATATCGTCTTCCATGCCTCTGCTAAGTTTTTCTCAGGGTTCATTTTCTGGAATATGTCGAGATCATTCCTTGTTTCCGTAAGATAGTCCCATGCGGTATTGTCTTCCTCATGGCCGATCCATACACCATAATTTGCATTAATCCATGAACCTGCATGGAGTCTGTTCAAAGGTTCGCCTTTATCATGTTCGTTGATGTATTCTGATACCGTGACTGTCTTTAATCTTTTTTCTTTAGACAGTCCTTCATACAGATATCTCAGAAAGTCATCTCCATCGTTTTTATAATATTCCCATGCATTTTCACCATCGAGTATTATGGACAAGAGATGCGGCTTATCTTTTGGCAAGGAGGACCATACCTGTATAAGTCTGTTGATAAAATCCTCTGCTGCCTTTTTTGAATCCCACTTCGGATATACAAAACCGATGAGGTCGGACAGATTATGGTCCCTAAATATAACGGAGACATTCTCAAATGTATATGGCCTGTACAGGATGCCCGGCTCGATGATGTTCCTCGATGCGTCCCTTAGCTGTTTCCCTATTGAAATTGAAAGGATATCCTCGTCAGTTCCGATCCATTTTATCCCTTCATTAGACGCAATCCTTAAAACCTCTTCGCTAACCGAGCCCTCTGATGGCCACATACCTGTAGGTCTGTATCCAAAGAGCCTTTCAAAGTAGTCTATGCCCATTCTGATCTGTTTTTCTGCATCCTCAGGATGGGAGAACCTCTTTTGCGGCAGGTTTACACCAGGCATGGCAATCCTCGCAGAGCTTGTATCACAAAGTAGTGGAAGAATGGGATGATAGAACGGAGAGACAGAAAGTTCGATCTGCCCTCTTTTCACCATCTCACTATACCGAGGAATTATCTCTTTTAAGATAGAAAATTGTTTTGAAATGAGCATATGTTTATCTTCTTCTGTATAGTCTCTGCCTTTATCTACAAGCATTTTAAGAAAAGGGTCTTTTTTTCTGAAAAGCGGATCTATCCAGCAAAGGTTGAAAATAACCTGCAGGTCAAGAAGATCACCATCGCTGAAATATCTTATAGTTCGGATAAGGTCATTTCTTATGAAGTGTAAACCTCTCTTCATAAGTAGTTCATAATATCTCGGGAAGGGCTTTATCATATTGTCCCAGTTTGCGAGGAAGAAATTCTCGAGTATAAATAACCTTTCTTCCATATCCAGTTCAGATGCCTTTTTAAGGGTTAACTCTAAATATTTGTCTTTTGCATTCTTTTCTGTATAGTCTACGATCTGCTCAAGGAGAGAAGGTGTAAAATTATATGTCTGTTTTATATCCGGAAAATCAATAAGGATTTCTGCCATATCAAGGTAATCCTTTGTGCCGTGAAATCTAACCCATGGAAGCCTGTAAAGCCCTGTCACAGGGTCTTTGTAAAATGGCTGGTGCATATGCCAGAGAAACGAGATATAAAGCGGTCTATCTGTCATACTGAAAGATATACTCGTCCGGCTTTGCTAATCCGAAATCCTCTCTTGCATGTTTCTCTGTATAAAAAGGGTCCTCTTTGAGTGAAGTTATCTGTGCCCTGAGCTGCTTATTTTCTTTCGATATCTCTTCTATCTGTGTTTTTAAATGTGTCTTTGTTTTGCTAAGTTCTCTGTATCTAATGATGCCCATATCCCCGAAGATCAAGCTTGTTAAAAGATAAATAAAGCTAAGGAGAATGATGGTGAAAAATATAAGCCTTCTCTTTCTAATCTCCGAGACTACCTGTTTTCTTAAAAGATTAACCGGGCTACCCATTATCTTAAATTATAAAACGTTTCTCTCCCATTTGTCTTCTCCTTTAGCATAAAGCTTGTAGCGTAGGGTATCGCTTTTTGGATCTTGCTCATTTTTTTGGAACATGGATAGCTTCACCATGGACATCTTCTGCTGCTTCCATCAGACCCTCTGAAAGGGTAGGGTGGGCATGGATTGTCTCTGCGATGTCCCTTGTCTTCATGCCTTTTTTTATAGCTATAGCTGCTTCATGTATAATGTCAGACGCATGGGGGCCTATGATGTGTACACCTAATATCCTGTCAGATGCCTCATCTGAGACTATCTTGATAAAACCTGCAATCTCTCCCACTACATGGGCTTTGCCGAGGGACCTGAACTGGAAGTGGCCTGTCCTGACCTTTATGCCTTTTTCTACTGCCTGATATTCCCTTAATCCTACAGAACCTATCTCTGGTGAAGTAAATATTCCGGCTGGAACAACCGTATAATCTATCTTTTCATCTCTACCCATTGCATTTTTTGCAGCTGTTATCCCTTCTTTTGAAGCTACATGTGCAAGCAGCAAACCACCAATAACATCGCCTATAGCATATATGCCGGCTACATTAGTTTCCATCTTTTTATTTACAATAATCTCACTGCGGATGCCTTTATTTATACCGATTGTTTCAAGGCCGATCCCATCACTATTAAAAGCCCTTCCTATAGAGACGAGTACTTTCTCTGCAAATATCTTTTTCCCGTCAGAAAGCAAGGCGTGTACTCCATCATCTTTTACATCTACTTTTTCAACCTTAGCATTTGTATATAGCTTTATCTTTTTCTTCTTTAGTTCTCTTTCAAGTAGTTCTGATATCTCCATGTCTTCTGTAGCAACTGCCCTCGGAAGCATCTCTACAATTGATACTTCAGAGCCGAGTTCTTTAAAGATGCATGCAAATTCACAGCCTATTACTCCAGCCCCCACAATTAAAAGGCTGTTTGGTATATCTGTAAGGTTAATGGCATCATTACTTGAGATTATTCTATCCCCGTCAAATGGGAATGCGGCTATCTGAGACGGCCGTGAGCCTGTTGCTATGATTATCTTATCTGCTGTTACAATATCTTTAGAACCATCTTTTAATGTTACTCTTATCTCTGATGGAGACTGAAGCACCCCTCGTCCTTCCTTAAGTGTTATCCCCCAGCTTTTTAAGAGGTATCTTATACCCTTTACCTGGGTATCAACTACCTTGTTTTTCCTTTCGATAATTTTTGAAAGATTTGGGATTATCTCGCCTTTAAGTTCAATCCCAAAGTCCTCCGATTGTCTCAACTTAGCTAACATCTCTGATGATGCAGCCAGGGACTTTGTAGGTATACAGCCCCGGTTAAGACAGGTCCCCCCAACCTCTGTCTCTTCAATCACTGTTACCTGAGCGCCTAACTGAGCAGCCTTAATTGCAGCAACATATCCCCCGGGACCAGTGCCAAGTACAGCTAATTTCACTTTGCTTCCTCTTCAACATATTTTTCATATTCAGAGGAGTCCATAAGGTCATCGAGTTCCGATATATCATCAATTTCAAGAATAGCTATCCAACCCCTTACGTATGGATCTTCGTTTATTATCTCCGGGGACTCTGAAAGGTCTTCATTTACCTTGATAACTCTTCCGCTCAAAGGAGCGATTATGGATGAAGTTGCTTTTGTTGACTCTATCTCGCCAATCTCGCTATTTATTTCAAAATCCATATCTACCTCTGGCAGGTCAATGTAAACGATATCACCAAGTGCATTTTGTGCATAATCAGTAATGCCAACTATTGCCTTTTTGCCTGATACTTTAACCCATGTGTGTTCTTTGTGGTATTTGAGATCATCCGGATTCATTGTCTCCTCCTTTTGGAAGTTTCTAAACTCTGATTTCTTATCATAGGTTTTTCTTCTTTGTCAAGGAAGTAATACGCTTGACAGATTTTTGGAATAATTTTTATAATTATATACTTTACTTATACCTAAATTGAGCGATTATAATCCCCCTCCCCTCGCCCCTCCCGCCAGAGGAGGGGGGATAACATACTCCTACACCCCTCTCAAGAGGGGATTATATAGATATTCCCTCCCACTTAACGGGGGAGGGTTAGGGTGGGGGTGTTTGATAATAAATTCAACAAGTTCCATGATTATATTATTAGAAAATGAACTTATTAATTCCAGATATACCCGAAGAAGGGCTTGATATAGAACTAAAGGAGACTGTAGAAGCTGATACCATCCTTTCACCTATCAGGGCTCGATTAAAGATAGAGAAAGTTGGTAGCGAGGTTTTAGTAAGAGGTGAGCTTATAGCTGATGTTAAACTTCAATGCAGTAGATGTCTGAAAGATTTTTGGAGTGAGCTATCCATTCCGGTTGATGTCGTATATCATCCTGTTGAAGAGCTTAAAGAAGAAGATAAGCATGAGATTAAGGTTGAAGAGCTTGATATGGATTTTTATTCTGGAGAGGAAATGGATCTGCTTGACCTTATGAGAGAGCAGGTAGTGCTCAATCTCCCTATGAAACCCCTGTGTACTGATTTGTGTAAAGGTATATGTTTAAAGTGCGGGACAGACCTTAATTTAGGTGAATGTAGTTGTAGCGCAAAAGAAATAGATTCAAGACTCGAGGTATTAAAAAAGTTATTAAAGTAATGAAAGGAGTAAAAAATGGCAAACCCTACACATAGACATACAAGGACAAGGAGGGATAAAAGAAGGGCCAATTGTAAAGGCCAACTTCCTAATCTCAGCCTCTGTCCTGACTGCAATGAATTAAAACTTCCTTACAAGGTATGTCCTAATTGCGGCTCATATAATGGCCGCAGAGTTCTCGACATAGTTGAAAAAGAAGGATGAGAATTGCCCTTGATGCGATGGGGGGTGATTATGCCCCTGCTGTTAATATTGAGGGTGCTATCGAGACTGTAAGTGATTTTGAGGATATAGACATCATCCTTGTTGGTGATGAGTTATCTATAAGAGCAGAACTTGATAGTAAAAGATGTCCTCCTAACAGAATATCCATAAGGCATGCCTCACAGACTGTCAGGATGGATGAATCTCCTTCTGTTGCAATTAGAAAAAAGAAAGATTCATCCATAAGAAGGGCCTGCGAACTTGTCAAAAACGGTGAAGCAGATGGCTTTGTGAGCGCTGGCCACTCTGGCGTTGTAATGGCAACAGCACTATTACTCCTCGGAACATCTAATTGCGTTGACAGACCTGCAATAGCAGCAATAATGCCCACCCTAAAGGCGCCGTTTGTTCTTATAGATGCTGGCGCTAATCTTCACTGCAAGCCTGAAAACCTTCTCCAGTTTGCATTAATGGGGAATACATATTGCAGGGTGATCCTCGGAAGGTCAGAACCGAAGGTAGCGCTCGTTAGCACAGGGGAAGAAGACACAAAAGGGAACGAACTTACGAGAGAGGCATTCAAACTTCTGAAAGAAGCAGATATAAACTTTATGGGTAATATTGATGGCAAAGATATTTTTACCGGAAATGCTGATGTTATTGTTTGTGACGGATTTACAGGGAATGTTGTGCTGAAGACCAGCGAGGGTCTTGCTGATGCGCTGATTAAAATGTTAAAGAGAGAGGTTGCTAACCTGACGGCTGGAAGAATCGGATATCTTTTGATGAAGCCTGCGTTAAGAAATTTTAAAAAGAAGACAGATTATGATGAATACGGCGGGGCACCTCTCCTCGGGATAAATGGTACATGTATAATAAGCCATGGCAGGTCAACTGCAAAGGCAATAAAGAATGCCATCAAGGTTGCATCAGATTTTGCGGAAAATAAGGTATATGAGATCATAGCCTCTGCTATCGAAAAGGGAATAGCCAACCACGAGAGGATAAAAGTTGCTAAGAAGTAGAATTATATCCACAGGTTCTTATCTCCCGGAAAAGGTTCTTACAAATGATGATTTAGAAAAGATGGTTGATACCTCGGATGAATGGATAACAGAAAGGACAGGGATAAAGGAGAGAAGAATAGCTGATGAGAGTCAGGCAGCGTCAGACCTCGCTTATGAGGCATCAAAGGCAGCCCTTGAGAGGGCTGGGTTAAAGGCAGATGATATTGACCTTATTATTGTTGCAACAGTAACAGGCGATATGCCTTTCCCGTCAACTGCATGCATTCTTCAAGATAAACTGGGGGCTGTAAATGCGGTGGGATTTGATATAAATGCAACCTGTTCAGGGTTTTTATACAGCCTTTATATTGCAGACAGTTTAATAAAATCCCGTATGCATAAAAGGATCCTTGTTGTAGGAGCGGAGGTGCTCTCAAGGATTACGGACTGGGAAGATAAAACCACATGCGTTATCTTTGGTGACGGAGCAGGTGCGGTAATTATTGAACCGACTGAGGAAGACCGGGGAATACTTTCAATGCATATTAATTCTGATGGAAGGATGTGGGAGCTTTTGCATATGCCTGGCGGCGGTTCAAGGAACCCTGCATCTATAGATACGATCAAAAAGAAACTCCATTATATTAAGATGAAGGGAAATGAGACATTTAAGGTTGCTGTAAGGACATTAGAAGACCTTGTGGTTAAGACTCTTGATGAAAATAAATTGGATGCCTCAAGGCTTTCACTTCTTATACCTCATCAGGCAAACCTAAGGATAATACAGGCAACTGCTGATAGGATCGGGATACCAATGGATAAAGTCATTGTAAATATCGAAAGGTATGGAAACACTTCTGCTGCGTCTATACCAATAGCCCTTGATGAGGCTGTAAGAACTGAAAGAATCAGAGATGGAGATTATATCCTTCTCGAGGCTTTTGGCGGTGGATTCACATGGGCCTCGGCATTAATAAGGTGGTAGATTTCTGATTCCTGTATCCAGAACGTGTCTGACTTTTGAGAGCAGTTGATTAATTTCAAACGGTTTTTTAAGAAAATCGTCAATCTTCAAAATATCTTTATTGACAGCTTCATCGCTAAAACCTGAAACAGCGATTATTCTGATATCAGGTTTTATTGTCCTGAGGGTTTTTATCAGTTCTTTTCCATCCATCAATGGCATAACAATATCTGATATAACAAGATGTATCTCACTCCCAAGTTTTTTAAATATATCAATTGCGGCAAGTGGATTTTTTGCAGGCAATACCTTATATCCATGGGTTTCTAAGATATCCCTGATAAAATTCAATACTTCTTCCTCATCGTCAACTAAGAGTATGTTTTCATGTCCTGATACAGAAAAAAGTTTTTGCGTTGCAGCCTTATAAGCGGCTTTGCCGGAAACCGGAAGATAAACATCAAAGGTAGAACCTTTGCCTACCTCACTTTGAACAGTAATATATCCTTTATGGTTCTTGATCACTCCATAAACCATTGCAAGGCCTAAGCCTGTGCCCTTACCTTTTTCCTTTGTGGTAAAGAATGGCTCAAAAATCCCGTTGATTATCTCCTTAGGAATACCGGAACCCGTATCGGATATCGTTAATAAAACATATTTTCCTGGCATTATGTAAGACGGCATATTGAATCGATCTCTTTCAATCTCAACCAGACTGGTTTTGATTATTATAAGACCGCCGTCAGGCATGGCATCTCTGGCGTTGACCATAAGATTCATGATGACCTGCTCAAGCTGACTGGGGTCGCCTTCAACAGTAGGGATGTTATCACTCAGATTCGTCTTCAGACCGATTCTTTTATCCAGAACACCCTCAAAGAGTTTTGCTGAGTCATTAGCAACATCATTCAGGTTTAATGGAAGGACATCGGATTTTTCTCTCCGCGCAAAACTTAGAAGTTTAGAAACCAGGATACCTGCCTTTCGAGCTGAACTCTCAATGTTATTTACCCTCTGTTTGGATTCATCATCCATATCACTATATTCTTTTAATAATTCTGCGTTGCCGAGCATAGCAGTCAGTAAATTATTGAAGTTATGGGCAATCCCTCCTGCAAGTTGCCCTATGGACTCCATCTTCTGCGAATGTATTAATTGTTCCTGAATAGCCTTCTTCTCCGTGATATCTCTGTGGAATGACTGAACATATAAATCTCCACCAATATTGATACCTTTTGAACTAACCTCAAGAAGAATCCTGCTTCCATCCCTTTTGTAATGCTCTGTCTCAAATACGAGGGGTTCGCCATTTAATATTCTTCTCAGTCTTTCTTCCTTTTCATCTTTATGATCTTCAACCTCCAGAAATCTGAAATGAGTGCCGATCAATAACTCTTTAT
>PEUB01000065.1:0-2691 GCA_002780895.1 Nitrospirae bacterium CG02_land_8_20_14_3_00_41_53 | reverse complement strand
GCCATGCAGTTCGCAGAACTTATTGTTCATATTAATGATAATTCCGTTCTTATCAAGAACAACAACACCGTCGTTAGCATTATCAAAAAGCGCCCTAAACCTTTGTTCAGACATGGAAAGCTCTTTAGTTCTTTCCTGAACCAATTCTTCGAGATGCGTAGAGTAAACTTTGAGTTGCTCTTTGTCTTTGGAGAGGTCATATTCAAGAGAAAGTTTTTTGATAAGAAGTTTTTGGTTAACATGTCTCCAGACAAGGCCGATGATGAAAATAGACAATAAGAATAAATTATTATTAACGAATGTCTTGATATTCGTAATAGTATCAAAAGCCACGATAGGTAACAGATAAATAGCATATACGATTGAGGCTAATAAAAAAGTCATTTGTAAAGAGATTGGAAGAAGGCCAATAATAAACACAAAAGTTATAATCATCCCTGCATAGTAGGTGGATTGGTGTCCACCGCTGGAAAGGATCATTAACTCGACCATAAAAGATGCAATAATCGTAGCTAAAATTGTTATGCTTAACTGGAGGTTTTTGACCAATTTGCGTTTGTTCAAAAAAAACAATATTAAATATAAAAAAATGCTTATTAGTCTAAGTAGTAAAAATTTTAAAAAATTTTCAGGAGTAACTGAATAATCTAATAGAATAAGTAGTCCGATAAGAAAGGCACCGGCAGACAGAATTATAGAACCCCATGATTGAAGTAATTTTAAAACCTCTTGATTTATATATTTTTCTTTTTCCATGCAATTGATTTAAGTACCAAATATATATAAATTATATCACTTTTTTGTTTTTTCTTTCTTTATTAATAAATTAGCGGTATTGTAGCCTAAATATGTGACACCTGGGATACCCAGGCCCTGTGTTGACCAATGGCCGGTCAGGTAAAGCCCTTGGATAAAGGATGGCTTTCTAAAATCAGGATCTGCGAGTTGCGAAGGAGTACTTGCCCATCCGTATGCAGCTCCTCGATAGTTTAAAGTATATCTATATAATGTGTAAGGAGTTGCAGCATCTTTAAATATAATATTTTTTGAGATGTCCGGTATGATTTGCGTAAGCTTTGTTATAAAAGATTCTATTAATTTATTTTTGTTATTAATCCAATATATTTTGTTCCTGCATGACGTATTTATGAATGCTAAAATACTTTTTTTATCTGAAGAGATGCGTACCATGTATTCTGATAAATTATTGATGTTTCTATTTGCTGCTGCTAAATACATCTTTTCTATACTATAATGCGGTAGATACCATATATTCGATCCTATATTTTGTTTCGGATTAAAATTTTTATCCATGCCAAGATATAAAACAAACATTGAAAGTGAGGGAATCATATGGTTTAGTTTATTTAAAAAGTCTTGATCAACCATCTTTTTACCCAAGAGATTTATAAAAGTCTGCCTGGCATCACAACTTGAGATTACATATTTAGAAGCGATGAACTCACCATTTTTGATGAACACTCCTTTAGCTTCCTTGTTGATTACCTTAATCTTTTTAACAGGGCTTGATAATTGTAATTCCCCACCGTATTCTTTAAAGCTTTCAGCTAATGCATTAGATAGAGTTTGCATGCCGCCTACTGGATAGTACCCTCCATCAATGAGAAATTCAGTAAAGATTTTAGCTCCTATGAATGCAGATATTTTTGATGGTGGGAGTGCTCCATTTCCAAATATTGGGAATGAAAGAATGGCCTTTAATTTATAGTTTCTAAAATATTTATCTATTAAATTTTTGAATGTCCAACTTCTCATTCGAGCCAAAAACATAGTATCAGGGTTAATTAGGAAATTGAAAAAATTCTTAACATTGTTGCTCTCCTCTGGAAAGGCTGTTTGGAAATCATTAATTGTTTCATCTAAATCTGTCCAGAATGAAACTTTATAATCGGGTGTTATTATAATGTCTGAAGGATCAAATCTTGTGATTTCTACTCGCTTGTCTATTTCAAGGTCTTCGAAAACTTTTCTTACAATTCCGTCTTCTCTATATCCACCAAATGAATGAGCTGCTGCATCAAAAATAAATCCATTTCGTTTAAATGATGTGCAATATCCACCAGGTTTATAATGCTGTTCTGCGATAAGCACCTTCATGCCAGCTTTTGCAAGATAGCAACCACAGACAAGGCCGCCTATGCCTGCACCTATGATTATTGCGTCATCCATATCGCTTTTTTTGAAGAAGGATTCCCGACAAGCGGGAATGACAATGAATAAAACCATTGCAAATAATATATTTCATGTCATGCCGGCTTGTCCGGCATCTTTCCCATTTTTTCATGCGGTCGCTTTCTGGGTTAATAATGTATTCACTAACTCAACAGCCTGCTTCAATGTTGTAATATTTGGAACATCTTTATCTCTTACCTGTATTTTGAATTTCTTTTCTATTGCAACAGTAATCTCAATAGCTTTAATAGAATCTATTTCAAGGTCTTGGAAAAAGTTTGTATCAGGTTTTATTTCTTCCTCATCAAATCCTGATACATCAGAGATTATTGATATGATTTCCTGTTCAACATTGTTCGTAGACAATAAATGCCCTCCTTAATTTATAAATTTTTTCAAAACCAGGGAGGCATTATTGCCTCCAAAGGCAAAAGAATTGTTCAATGCTATATTAACTTTATGTTTTCTTGGATTATTTGGCACGCAGTCAATGTCACA
>PEUB01000044.1 GCA_002780895.1 Nitrospirae bacterium CG02_land_8_20_14_3_00_41_53 | reverse complement strand
AGAAACAATAATTTTATAGGGGCTAACAAGTCATTCAACGGGACGGCGGCTATCCGCCCGTTAATTCGGTCGTTATGTAAATGAAACATATTCAAAAGCATATCGTTTTCAGTATAATACTGCATGCCCAACCATTTAATGGAAATCTTTGAAGATGAAAAGTTAATAGAGCGAATCCAAAAACGATTGCCCCATCTTTTTCAACTCGCTGAATTTGAAAGTTCAAGAGCAGGCAGGATAGGAATGGAAGTCGGCTCTGTTCGTGAGAGAATAATTGTTGCACTACTTATATATAAATTCAGTGAAGCAAATGTGGAATCAGAAATTTCCATTACTGAACCAGAAGTAGATGTAATGTTATTTGGAGAGCCTATATCTGTAAAAACAATAACAGGAAATAGCTTCGGTGGTGTTAAACTGATATGGACAGTAGATGCTGAAAAGGCAAGACAATTTAGTGAAGCATATCAGCCCATGTGTGATATGCTATTCGTTCAAATAAACTGGGGAAAAGAAGGAGGATTTTTCTACATCCCTATTAAAGTTCAGAAAAGACTTCTTGATAAAACAGGAAGAAAGAGCTATATAAAGCTTCCAAAAGCAGGAACAAATCCCAGAGGTGTTGAGATTACAAAAGAGGCCTTGACGAGCTTGGTTGAAGATGATGAAACAAAAAGCATAAAAATAAACTGGCAAAAAACAAAGATAGAGTTTAACGCCTATAAAAGATGGGTTGACCTATGGAGGGAAGAATGATGAAAATTGTCCAAGAAAAAAAGAAAATGGGAAGCGGAAATAAAAGTATTACACTGCCTGTGGTTGTTGATGCACAAATTCAAGAAATAAGTAAGGAATTTTTTCCTGAACGAATTGTCCAAGTTGGGGAAAAAAGGATATGTCCCATCTGCTTGCGACCTCATCATAAGGACCCAGGCCCATTCACTCATGGAATCATAGTTAGAAAAAATGAGGATAGTGTTTCATTATGGGTGCAATCCTTGGGTTGCTGTAGATGGGAACAGAGCTTCTCTTTAAAGAAAATTAAAGAGCGAAAAGTAAATGCATCAAATTTGCAATCAACAATTAAAAGGAGCTTTTACCCCGAATGAAACCTACCCAAAGAAGAAATGGCACAAAAACAAGTGCCTTTGGTTCTCCTGGACGAATTGGGCATGATTCAAGTTCTTTTTATGCAAGCAGGTTATATGAAGAATTACCAAAAGAAAATCATATTAAGCATATTGAAAATCCAATTCCACCAGATAATCTCGACAAAATATATTGCAAATCCAGTGAGGTAATGGACGAAATTCCTGATTATAGTGTTCATTTGATGGTTACTTCGCCACCGTACAATGTAAAAAAGGAATATGATAAAGACCTATCTCTTGAGGAATACAGAGCATTATTAAAAAAAGTATTCGAGGAAACATACAATAAACTGGTAACAGGTGGTAGAGCATGTATTAATGTCGCCAATCTCGGAAGAAAACCTTATATTCCACTACATAGTTATATTATTGAAGACATGCTTGATATTGGTTTTCTTATGAGAGGAGAAATTATCTGGAACAAGGCATCAAGCGCAAGTCCTTCAACTGCTTGGGGCAGTTGGTTGTCTGCCGGCAATCCTGTATTGAGGGACATTCACGAATATATTTTAATTTTTTCAAAAGAGTCTTTTTCACGGAAAAGAGGATATAAAAAAGATACAATCACCAAAGAAGATTTTCTTGAGTGGACAAAAAGCGTTTGGACATTTCCAGCAGTCTCTGCACGAAGCATTGGGCATCCCGCTCCATTTCCTGAAGAATTACCACACAGATTGATTCAACTATATACTTTCAAGGGCGATGTTGTTTTAGACCCATTTTGCGGCAGTGGCACGGCATGTCTTACCGCATTGAAAGACAAAAGGCATTATATCGGATATGATATAGAACCTGCTTATGTAAAATTGGCAAATCAAAGAATAGATTCTTTAATGACAAAAGCAGAAAGTCTCTTAAAATTTTAAAGTGGGGCGAATACCAACCCAATACAAGTAAGAAAGCGTGTAACAAATTGCTCAACACCGATGCTCATTACGCTCCACTTCATTCGCACGGGTTAGCTCAGTCTTCTTTCCACGTTGTCAAGAAAACCATGGTCGCTTGTTTTAGAGAAAGATATCAACCAAGTAGTTAAAAGGAGGGCGAGATGAAGATCACTATATGGGTAGTCGTATTATTAGCCTGGAGTATTTCGGCCTGGGCCGACGACAGCAATTTCAGCACCCACTTGCATGCTAAATTCCAGGTCAAGGCGTGTACCACTTGCCATGACTTCTTCGACAAGGAGCGCGGGGGGTTGTCGTTCAAGAGCCATGAGGGTCGTACTCCAGACATGTGTGTGTATTGCCATACGATGAATGTAACAGGGTTTAAGCAGCCAGATGAATGGTTCGCA
>PEUB01000155.1:32188-35283 GCA_002780895.1 Nitrospirae bacterium CG02_land_8_20_14_3_00_41_53 | reverse complement strand
AGAAGACCTGATTAAAAAGGGATTGCGGATGGTGTCAGATGGTATAAGATGCTATCCTTCATAGGTTAAACCTTGCCAGAATATGATAATCCATGTTAAATTTTTAAAAATGGTAAAGACTGTTTATATCTATACATTCGGTTGTCAGATGAATGTTCATGACTCTGAGAAGATGCTCGGTGTTTTACAAAAAGAGGGATATTCTCAGGCTAATGATCCACTCATGGCTGACCTTATCATATTCAATACATGCAGCATAAGGCAGAAGGCTGAGCAGAAGTTTTATAGTGAACTCGGAAGGATTAAACCTTATAAGAAAAAAAAGCCTGATATAAAAATAGCTGTTGCTGGCTGTATAGCGCAACATGAAGGCGAGAATATTTTTAAAAAGGCACCTTATGTTGATTTTATATTCGGGCCACAGAATATACATATACTTGAAGGTCTGACATCAGGAAGGACTGCACCTGTTGCTATCAAAGACAATCCTGAGATTACAATAAGAGATCTCCCAGCAAAGAGATCTGATGGGATAAAGGCATGGGTTACAATAATGTATGGCTGCAATAATTTCTGTAGCTACTGCATAGTTCCTTTCACGAGGGGAAGGGAAAGGTCAAGGCCGAGTGAAAATATCTATTCTGAGGTAAAAGAACTCGCTGGTAAAGGTTACAGGGAAATAACGCTTCTCGGACAGAACGTTAATTCATATAGTAGCGATATTGATTTTCCCGGACTTTTAAAAAAACTTAACGGGGTAGGGGGGATAGAGAGGATAAGGTTTATTACCTCTCACCCGAGGGATCTGTCTGAGGAGCTTATAGATGCAGTATCAGGATTATCAAAGGTATGTGAGCATATTCATCTTCCAATGCAATCTGGTTCAAGCAATATATTAAGAGTTATGAACAGGGGTTATACGTATGACGACTACATAAGAAAAATATCGAGCCTGAGGAAAAAGGTTCCGGGTATATCAATAACTTCTGACATAATATCTGGCTTTCCGGGTGAAACTGAGAATGACCATCTGTTTACAATAAAGGCATTGAAGGAGATAGAATTCGATGGGATATTCGCCTTTAAGTTCTCTCCAAGACCGGGCACAAAGGCTGCCGAGATGCAAGACCATCTGAAAGATGAGATAAAATCTGAGCGACTCAGTGAGATATTGAAGGTGCAGGATGAAATAACAACCAGAAAAAATAGGTTGCTTGAGGGAACAAAACAGGAAATACTTTTAGAGGGCTATAGCAAGACTGATAAGGAAAAACTTACAGGAAGGACAAGGACTAATAAGATAGTTACTATTCCCAAAATTGATATAGAAAAAGGCACACTCATAAACGTTTTAATAACAAAAGGCAGACAGCATTCACTTGAAGGAAGACCTGTTGAAAAATAAAACATTCATAAGCAGTTGCTCACAAAGGAGGATTGAAAATAAATCATCCTCCCCTTATTCCCCTCCCGTCAAGGGAGGGGGGAACACACCCCTGCACCCCTCTCAAGAGGGGAATCCCTTCTCCTCTTGTGGCCTGCGACGAGCTCAGTCGAGTCGGAGAGGGGTAGGGTGAGGGGTAATTTCAAATGAAAGTCTCAGTTCTAACACTCGGCTGCAGGGTAAACCAGTCAGAAAGTGACATTATAGAGGGTAACCTTAAAAAATTTGGATGGTCTATTGTAGGATTATCCGAATATCCTGATTACTGTATTGTAAATACCTGCACTGTGACAGCAAAAAGTGATTACCAGTCGAGACAGCTCATAAGGAGGGCTGTTAGAAGTGGAGCTAAGGTTATAGTAACCGGTTGTTACTCGCAACTAAGGCCTGATGAGATAAGAAAGATTGGGGGCGTCGTTGATATCGTCGAAAATAATAAAAAGTTAAATATTATTAAAATGTTATCCAATAATAATGAAAGTATTACTTTTAGTTATAGCAATAAATCCAGACCTTATCTAAAGGTACAGGATGGATGTAATCTTACATGTACGTATTGTACTGTTCCTATGGCACGAGGAAGGTCAAGGAGTTTGGAAATCTCTGAGTCACTCAAACGGGCTAAGGAAATTGAGGCTAATGGCTATAAAGAGATCGTCCTTACAGGTATAAATCTCGGTTCATATGGACATGATCTAATACCTAAGGTTAAGCTTTCAGATCTTCTTAAAATCCTTTTAAAGGAAACAAAAATTAGTCGTATAAGATTAAGCTCTATAGAGATTAAAGAAGTGGATAATGAAATTTTTGAGCTTCTTCAAGAACAACGTATATGTAAACATTTACATCTTCCTCTACAAAGTGGTGATGACACTATTTTAAGACTTATGAATAGAATGTATACCTCTAAAGAATATGTAACGACTATAGAAAATATAATAAACAGGGTACCTGATATCGCTATTGGAACAGATGTTATTTTAGGATTTCCAGGAGAAGGTGATAAAGAGTTCTTAAACACAAAAAGATTACTTGATTCTTTACCAATAGCATATATGCACATATTTCCTTTTTCATCAAGACCTAACACATTAGCTTCTAAGATGAGTATGCAGAATGCTCCTTCTGTGAAGCGTGCAAGATTTAATGAGCTGAATGCATTGAATATGAAGAAGAAGAATGCCTATATACTTTCACAGATAAATAAAACCCTTGATATCATTATAGAAGGACAGTGCACAGATAATACCTCACTCGGAACATCAAGTAATTACCTTAAAGTAAAGATGACTTCAAACGGGTACCCTAAGGGAGCCCATGTTTATGTAAGGGTTTCAGGGATAGAAGGTAATGTGGTCAAAGGAGACTCGATAGAGAAGCTGTAAGTTATTATAATTGCGTAATATTTTACCTGCCTAAATTCTAATCAATGTCGTTTGAACCTATAATTGTCAAAGGAAGGCATACTTTTTAAACACGTTTAATAACAAGTTACTAACATCTTCTGTTCATAGCATATGTCCGATAAGATATATTATGTAAAATTATTCTAATAAGGCACCTGCGGATAAGCACCCTATTTTTAATGTCTTTCAGTGACCTTATAGAGCTTAAATCAAAGAATTCCTTGAAGCTCGGCTTCGGGGTGAAT
>PEUB01000155.1:0-32154 GCA_002780895.1 Nitrospirae bacterium CG02_land_8_20_14_3_00_41_53 | reverse complement strand
GGAGGAGTTCAACCACGAAGCTTTTCTATAAATTTTATCGCTGCCCTTTTAGACCTTATTCTACCCTCAAATTGAGCCCTCTTTAATTCTATTATGATTTTCCCAAGTTTTGGGCCTGGCTTAACATCTGTAATGCTAATTATATCTTCAGAGCTTAAAAACCCCTTATTCCAAATTCTCTTAAACCTTTGGTAATCTTTTATCAAATCTAACCTACCTTTTATAATCAGGATGTCAGGCGCTGCTTCTTTTGATATTAAAAATATGTCGAACAATCTATTCTTCAAGTCAACTCCTTTTCTTTTTAGCTCCTTGATACCTTTATGGCTCAATTCTAAGCGTTTATTGATAGCAGAGCTCATCTTAATTTTTACCTGAAAATCCCCCCTGCCCCCCTTTACTAAAGGGGGGTGTGGGGGGATTATTAAAAGCTCCAGGCAGAACAATCCTTTATATGTAAGGTTTTGAGAAAATATCCTTTTAAGTAAAGCTTGAATTTTTGATGGAAGTTTATTAATTGTAGTTTGTTCGAGTTTAGAAATTTCTTTAATGCTGCGCTCTAAGTTTCTATAGGGAATGGATAAAATATCAGTTAAGAGTCCATCAGAAAGTGCCATCTTCAGATACCTTGCTGAATGTTTTGAGTTTAACAAATTGAAAAGTTCTAAAGTTATTCTTTCAGAAGATACCTTTTTAATATTATTATTCAGTGTTTTTATTGAATCACGCGTTCCTTTTTCTATTGAACCGTTTATTTCAGCCGCAAACCTGTAGGCTCTGAGCATTCTCAGGGGATCAGAAATTAAGTTTTCACTTGATAGAGAACGTATTCGCTTCCTTTTTAAGTCCTCCAGTCCATTACAAAGGTCTATAATTTCTTTTTCGGGTGACCAAGCGATTGCATTAATGGTAAAATCCCTTTTTGACAAATCTTCTTTAAGTGTACCAATAAGTTTTGAAAAATCAAATGTGAGACCATCTTTAAAGGCAATCCTTATCATGTCTCCCTTTTTGAATTTGACTAGAGTGCCCCCAATAACTTTTCTGATTTCTTTAACAAATGTTCTTATGTCTCCGCTAACAATATAATCTCTATCTGGAGAATGTATGCCTCTAAAAATGTCGCGAATATAACCACCAACAAGGTATAAATCTCTATTCTTTCCAACCTCGAAGATGATTGAGTTATATCTCTCTGCGAGTATCTTAGTCTTGAGCTCGTAATGTGAAAGTATCATGGTAAATATTAACATATAATCTTTTGTGAAATGGTTATTGTAAAGGATTTGAGGAAAATTTTACCGAGAATTGCTGTTATTGTAGAACCTTCCTTGACTTTTGGACAGGTATGATTTATAAAATTAGTATTGCGGGCGTAACTCAGCGGTAGAGTGTCAGCTTCCCAAGCTGAAGGTCACGGGTTCAAATCCCGCCGCCCGCTCCATCACTCCCTTTTAAGGGATTGTAGATTTTTTAATAATGACCCGGCATGGCTTGAGAGGGCCTTCCCTGGATTGAATGCCTTAAGCTCGGCATTCTCACCGATTCATCTGCCTCCATACATGATAAATCCTCTGAATGACTGTAATATGTGTAAGTATCAACATAATCCATAATACCGGGACAAGCCATCCAGTTAAGGTTGCGAATATTAAGAGGATAATTCGTTCTGGCCTTTCCATAATCCCTGTATGACATGATTCTCCGAGGCCCTCTGCCCTTGCCCTTGTATAACTTATCAAAAAAGCACCAACTAATGTACCGAGGCTGAGCAGTGCTCCTGTGTGGTTACCTTTTTCAGCAAGATACCAAGCAATGGCGAGGAAAAGGAATGCATCAGAATATCTGTCGAGTACTGAGTCAAGGAATGCACCGAATCTGGTAGTCTTTCCTCTTGTTCTTGCAGCTATGCCATCAAGTATATCAAACATTCCGCCTATTAAAATTAATATACCGCCAAGTTTGATGTTAAGAGGAATAACAAGGGCTGCAATTACCGTTATAAGAAAACCGATTATTGTGAGGGTATCTGGACTTAATGGAATTCGTTTTACAATCGGACTGAGCGGACTATCAAGAAAATGCCCAAGTTTAGCACTAAGCATAACATTGAACTTTGATAATGCTAACTGGTTTTACTGTTACCTCTCTCGCTTTCCTTGTATAAACTCTTCTACCATATCCCTTGCATCTTCGTCATGGAACTGGACCATCGGATGTTTCATAAAATATGCTGATGGAGATATAAGCACTCCCCCTACCCTTCTATCACGTGCTATTTTGCAACATCTTATTGCATCTATAACAACACCTCCGCTGTTTGGAGAATCTTCAACTGAAAGTCTCATCTCAAGATTTATTGGTATATTTCCGAATCCTCTACCCTCCATCCTGAGAAAACATATCTTATTGTCCATAAGCCACGGGACATAATCGGATGGTCCCACATGGATATTTTCATTTTCCAGTGGATTCTGGAGTTGAGATTGCACAGCCTCTGTCTTTGAAATCTTTTTCGACTTTAATCTGGTTCGGTTTAACATATTCAAAAAATCAGTATTGCCTCCAACATTCAACTGGTATGTACTGTCTATCTTTACACCTCTATCTTCAAACAACCTCGTTAGATTCCGGTGAATGATTGTAGCTCCTATCTGACTTTTAATATCATCTCCGATTATAGGAATCTTTTTATTTTTAAAGCGCTTTGCCCATGATTTGTTGGATGCGATAAAAACAGGAATACAGTTAATTAAACTGACACCTGCTTCAAGGCATGCCTCTGCATAAAATGCTGTTGCCTTTTCAGAGCCGACAGGCAGGTAGCTGAGAAGTATTTCGGCTCCGCTTTGCTTCAGAACCTTTAGAACATCACACGGCTTTTTTCTTGCAATAATAAACCTGCGTTTTTCTGGATAGTCCTCCATATGAGGCGATACGCCATCAAGGACATTCCCCATCATAACAGTTACAGGAAAGTCAGGGAGATTATTATTAAATACCTTTGTACAATTTGGGGGGGCAAAGATAGCTTCTTTAAGCGGCTTATCTACTTTTCTCTGGTCTATATCAAATGCAGCCACAAACTGGATATCGGCTGGTTTATATCCTCCGAGGGTATAATGCATCAGGCCGAGAAGCCCGTCCGGATGACCTTCACCTAATGCTTTGTAATATTCAATCCCTTGAATTAATGAGCTGGCACAATTTCCAACTCCGGCAATCGCAACTTTAATCTTATCCATTTTTTATTTCGTTCTCTTTTGAATCCTCTTATATAAAAGCATTATAAGGTCTTCAAGTTTTATATTAAACTCCTTCAATAAACTGTCCATTGATTCCTCGCAATAAAGTACAAATCTCTTCCATATCCTCTGTACAGTATCTTTATCTATATTAGCTGCAGCTGCAGTTTCTCTGAAGCTCATACCTTCTAAAAGATGGGATATAACCTCTTTTATCTTAGATTCCTTTGTATGTAAACCGAAGAAGAATGTGCTATGCCTTTCGGAGAATCTAAAATTGCAAGTCTTACATTTAAGGAGCCTTCTATGATTCCTTCCATATTTCTGATAAAGGACAATATTCCCAAGTCCTTTTTCCCCATGGTCTCCACAAGATTCATTAGGGCAGAAAAAACCTTTTAGATTTAAAGAAATCTCCATGCAGAGTTTATATATCAAACTCCTCGCAATGTCAAGTAAAATTTCAATAAAGTGGGGACAGGGTTTATGATATGCTATTGCCCGATTTTTATTCCAAGCTTTTTATAGAGTAACGGGAAGTCTATATTTTCTGTAACCAGGTCCATACCGCGGGCTACTTTAGCCTTATCGCGCAACCTTAACCTTACAGAAAGTCTTTCTAATTTCTTGGCAACGCTATATGTATCATCCCTTACCACAAGAATAGGTATATTTTTCTGTTCTGCCCTGGATATAATAATCTCACTGGGATATAGATCACCGGTAAGAATGAGGCACTCGGTGTCAGATTCTATTGCGGATAGTTGGATATCAGATCTGTCGCCTCCCACAATAACTGCATTATTCCTTGTCCTTTTAAAATAATCAATAGCCTTGTCCACCTGCATAGCCCCGATTAAAAAATGCTCCACCAGATTGTTAAGCCTATCATGGCAGCATAAAACCTTACCCCCGAGCATGTCATTCAATTCTTCTACTGTAATAGAACCCACTATAGAATCGTATGGTATGATACCGATAATATCTACACCCTTCCTTTTTAGGAAAGGGACAATATAATCCTTTATTCCCTGCTTATATTCAGGAGTTGCTTTATTCAGTATTACACCTATAAACTTACTATTAAGGTCCTTTTTTGCTTGCAGGACGTAATCCACAATATATTCACCCTCATACTTAACCACGATTACAACCTTTGCCTTAAGGCGCCTTATCACCTTGAGACCCTGGATGCCCAGTACACCGCCGGTATATATACTGCCATAGCCACCGACTACCATAATGTCTTTATCTCCAGATAGCCGTTGGTGGGATTTTTCAATTTTTCCAAGAAGACCCTTAACATCCTTTAGATAACCTTTTACTGCAAGTTCTTGTGTCAATACCACAGGACATATATCAACTATAGGATCTTTTAGCTCGAGCACCCTGTAAATGCGCCAGGCGTCATTATCAGTCAGAACATTATCAACCTTGATAGGCAGAATACCTACTGGCTTAAAATAACCTACCCTGAATCCGTCCTTTTTAAACTTATGACCTAATCCCATAGATACCAAACTCTTGCCAGAATATCCTGATGTAGAACCTACATATAAAGAAATCATTTTAGTCACCCCCTATTGTAAACCGTGCATCAATAGCAACTACACCTTCTCCTCGCTTTTTAACCAGAAGCGGGTTGATATCAGCCTCGATAATCTGAGGAAAATCCAAGGCCAGTTGCGATAAAATTAATAAGGATTTCTCAATGGCCTCGATATCAGTCTCAGCCTCTCCTCTAACCCCCCGCAAAAGCGGAAAGGTTTTTGTTTCCCGGATCATTTCATGAGCATCCTCCTGGCTTAATGGTGTAATTCTGAAAGAAATATCCTTTAAAACCTCCACATAAATCCCGCCCAGTCCGAACATAATCATATGCCCGAACTGGGCATCTTTTGTTATGCCTACAATCACCTCTTTCCCACCTGGTATCATCTCCTGAATCATCACGCCATATATATTGGCAGTAGGCATGATGTTTTTAACATGGGTCGTAATATCAAAGAACGCGTTCTCCACATCCTTTTTCTTATTTAGATTAATCCTGACGCCGCCTATATCACTTTTATGGATAATCTGTGGTGAAATTATTTTCATGACCACAGGGTAACCAATCCCCTTAGAAGCGGCTACAGCCTCTTCCGAGGTCCTGGCTATCAAACTTTTTGGCTGTCTGAATCCGTATGTATTTAAAACCTCATGAACTTCCGATTCGCTTAAACGCTCACGATTTTCTTCCTTAACCTCTTCAAAGATTTGGGTTACCTTATCTTTCAAACCATCAAAATGAGGATATGTCTTCTCAGGTCTGTTTATCCAGACATGGTACCGATACATGGCATTTAAAGCGGAAACAGCCTCTTCTGGATAACTGTAATTTGGGATATTGTACTTCATAAGGATCTTTGAACCGGATTCAACACTTTTCTTCCCCATGAATGAGGTAAGGATGGGTTTGTCAACTAAATTGGCAATATTTACTACTGCCTTTGCTGTAGCCTCTACATCTACTACAGCTGTTGGTGTCAGAAGTACCATTACTCCCTGTATCTTTTCATCTTGCAATACTGTATAAAGAGCCTTTTCATATCTCTCTGCACCTGCGTCTCCCATGATGTCAATTGGATTGTAAAACGAGGCAACAGGCGGCAGGAAAGTTCTGAGTTCATCTGTTGTTTCCTTATGTAATAAAACAAGCTGTAGGTCCGACTTATCACAGGCATCTGCTGCTAAAATCCCCGGCCCTCCAGAATTAGTTACGATAGCAACATTGGGACCATTGGGCAGAGGCTGATTGGCAAAGGCGATGGCATAATTAAAAAGTTCACCTATGGTATGTGCTCGAATAACACCGCTTTGCTTGAATGCAGAATCAAAGGCAGCCTCCCTGCCTGCAAGTGCCCCGGTATGAGAAGATGCTGCTTTAGCCCCTGAGCTGGTAATACCAGATTTCAGTATAATAAGAGGCTTCTTTTTTGAGACCTGACTGGCAACCTCCATAAACCTTCTGCCATCATTGACTCCTTCAATGTATCCCAAAATTACCTTTGTATTATCATCTTCAGATAGGGCAAGCATAATGTCTGTATCTGATATATCGGCCTTGTTTCCCATACTTATGAATTTTGAAAACCCTATATCTTCAGGCAAGGCACGATCAAGAACAGCAAGGCAGAGTGCACCTGATTGAGAGAAAAATCCGATGCTTCCTTTGGCAGGCATACCTGCTGCAAACGAGGCATTAATCCCTGAATGGGTATCAATTACACCAAGACAATTAGGACCTATAAATCTGACTCCTGCTTCTTTTGCCTTTTTAACCAGATCATTTTCCAGCTTTGCACCTTCTATCCCACTTTCTTTAAACCCGGCGGTTATGATTATAGCTGAATCTATCTTTTTGGCCCCGCATTGCTCGATGACTTCCATCACATTTTTTGAAGGTACAACTACTACTGCTAAATCAATTTTACCAGGAACATCAAGAATGGAAGGATATGTCTTCACACCTAAAATTTCTGATGCACCTGGGTTAATGGGATAAACAGCTCCCTGATAGCCATACTGAATCGTGTTTTTAAGAATATCATAACCCACCTTTCCCGGTGTCCTTGACGCACCGATGACTGCAATTGATTTTGGGTTAAAAAAGTTATCAAGCATTTTAATGCGTTTATATTATCTGGTTATCGAATGAATAAATGCCTCGGACTTTAATGGTTTAGCGAGTATGTATTTTATATGCACATTTATTATGTCCGAAAGCTCTGAAAGAAGCTTGTCTGAAGGTTTTATTCGTTTTATCATAACAGCATCCCACGTAAGCAGGTCGGTATAGAGTTTTAAAACTGCCCCGGAAAGTCTTATTGGCAAGTCAATCCCTTTTGCACATGCTTCGCATAAGATAGAGCCATGGGATATATAAAAAGAATGTCCGCTTTTCCCGCATCTTCCACAGGCGTCAAGCTTAGGGGCATATCCAACAAACTTAAGAAATTTTATTTTGTAGTGATTTATCAATAAATTCTCATCTGAAAATACCACCTTACCCTCTTTATAATCCCCCTTAAATCCCCCTTTACTAAAGGGGGACTGAGGGGAATTATCCCTTTTCCAAAGGGGGGTGCGAGATGTTCTGACGCTTTCACAAGAAGGAATGTGTGAGGATAGATTATTTTCGATGGCTTGTAATGTATTTAGAAGTAAAGAATAAACTTTCTTATTAGCATCTCTCTCAGGGATAAAGTTTATGGTAAGCTCAATTATCTCTGATACCTTCAAAAAACAATCCAGGGTATCTCTTATCCACTGGAATGGATGGATGATATCCGACTGTGTCAATCTCGGCAGGGCTGCATCTTCTTTGCCCCAGAATGATATCCTTGAGCGTGTAAGTGGCTCAAGGCTGCTTCCAAATCTACTTTTAATCTTGCGAGGACTTTTTGCAAAGGTTTTTAGAAGTCCAAAATCAGGAGTAAGATATGTAACTATCAGGTCTGCTTCGCCAAAGGGAATTGTTCTTAAGACAATACCTTCTGTCCTGTGAAGCATTATATTATATTCCCGAAGTCTTCTGGTTTGAGATTTTTGAGCCATTCCTCAAGCTCGTCAGCGCTTTTTTGCTCCAATATGCTGTCTTCTACAAATATAAGTGCATTGGCCCTTAGCGCTACTGCTACAGCATCACTCGGTCTTGAATCTACAAAGGTCTCTTTCTTACCATCGTTAAGACAGACAAGTGCATAATATGTATTGTCCTGAAGCTCTGTTACTATGATTTTTGTTATTCTGAGCTTCAGGCTGTCAGTAATATTTTTTATAAGATCATGAGTTAAAGGTCTTGGTGTTTCAACCCTCCCTAATGCGAGAGCTATCGAATCAGCCTCTGGTTTGCCAATCCATATTGGAAGGGTACCATTACCATCAATTTCCTTCAAAAGCATGATATACATATTACTGCGAGGATCGAATAACAGACCCTCAACCTTCATCTGTATTAACATTTATTTATACCCCAATTTGTTCAATAATTGTTTATCATTTCTCCAGTTCTTCTTAACCTTTACCCATAACTCAAGAAATACCTTTGTATTAAGGAGCTTTTCTATATCAACCCTTGCAGCGCTCCCTATCGACTTTAGCATCGCTCCTCTCTTACCTATTATTATAGCTTTTTGCCCTTCTCTTTCAACATAAATATTACAACTGATGGATACAAGGCCGTCTTCCCTCTCTTCCCAGTCAGCAACTTCAACAGCAACTGAATGCGGCAGCTCTTCCTCTGTCATATCCATGGCCTTCTCTCTGATTATCTCGGAGACCATAAATCTTTCCAGTTGGTCAGTTATAAAATCGTCAGGGTAATACCTTGGTCCTTGTGGAAGATAGTCGCAGATTCTTTCTATAAGCAGACTGATTCCATCCTGTTTTATTGCAGAGATAGGGATTATCTCTTTAAAAGTATAGCGTCCTTTGAAGTGATCTATGAGAGGGAGGAGGTCTGACTTCTTGACAATATCTATTTTGTTTATCAGGAGAAAGACAGGAGACCGAACTCTTTTCAGTAAATCAATTATAGCCCTATCTCCCTTCCCCGGTTCATGAGGCTCAACCATGAATAAAATAACATCTACTTCGTTTAATGCTTCCAGCGCAGTTCTAACCATTGTTTCACCGAGTTTATGCCTTGGCCTGTGAATTCCTGGTGTATCTATGAATATAATCTGTGCATCAGGAAGCGTTTTTATCCCGATGATTTTGTTTCTTGTTGTCTGTGGTTTTGGTGTGACAATTGCAATCTTCTCTTCCATAATAGAATTCAGGAGTGTGGATTTACCTACATTAGGACGTCCAATAATGGATACATAACCTGAACGAAAATCGTTATTAGTCATATTAATTGTTTTGGCAGATATTTTATCTGTTATTTGAGCTTACCTATTGCCTCCCGAATCCTCTCCACACCCTTTTTTATCTCGTCAATAGGTATTGCATAAGAGAGCCTTATGTAATTGTCATCGCCAAAGGCTTCTCCATGAACAAGGGCAACATTTGCTCTTTCAAGTAGGTATAGGGCAAGGTCTGACGAAGATGATATTTTTCTGTTGTCAATAGATTTGCTGTAAAGCCTGGATGTATTAGGAAACGCATAAAAAGCCCCTGTTGGAGTAAGACAGCTTATGCCATGGATAGAATTTAGTTCATTGATAAGAAACTTCCTCCTTACGTCGAATTCAGCAAACATTATGTTAATAAAATCCTGGGGTCCTGTAATTGCCTCAATAGCTGCCTTCTGAGCTATGGATGTGGGATTGGACGTTGACTGACTCTGTATATTCGTCATAGCCTTTATTATCTCTTTTGGACCTGCAGCATAACCGATCCTCCAGCCTGTCATAGCATAGGCCTTTGATAGTCCATTCACAACAATTGTTTTATTTTTTATATCATTGCCAAGCGATGCAATGCTAAAATGCAGAACTCCATCATAGAGGAGTTTCTCATAAATCTCATCAGATATTACATAAAGATTATGCTTCAGGACAATCTCAGCAATTCTTTCTAAAGTCTTCTTGTTATACGTCAGACCAGTAGGATTAGATGGTGAATTCAGGATTAATGCCTTTGTCTTTTTGGTTATATGAGATTCAATCGCCTCAGGTTTAACTATGAAGGAGTCAGTTTCGTATGTCTTTACAAAAACAGGAATCGCATCATTAAGCACAACTTGCTCAGGATATGAGACCCAGTAAGGTGATGGGATTAAGACCTCATCGCCAGGACCGAATAATGCCTGGGCGATATTGTAGAGGCTGTGTTTTGCACCGCATGAAACAATAATCTCATCACGCATATAATTAAGGTTGTTGTCTTTCCTGAACTTTTCTATAATCGCATCCTTTAAAGGGTCTATACCTCCTACAGGGGTATATTTTGTAAAACCATCTCTTATTGCTTTTATTGCAGCCTCTTTTATATTGTCAGGGGTGTCAAAGTCTGGCTCACCTACACCAAAACTGACAATATCAACTCCCTCTGCCTTCATTGCTTTTGCCTTTGCATCTATTGCAAGTGTTGGCGATGGTTTAATCTTACTTGCCCTATTTGAAAGCATAAAACAAACACTCCCCTGATGGATTCAGATTTTTAAGATTTTAACACAACACGATTAAAGAAAACTATTTTGAACTTTGAAGACTTTAGCTATAATAATTTAATATAAAAGGTAATATAGCAAGGCTACGGGAATAATCAAGCAAATTGATGTTATTTGAGGTGATAATTTATGGAAGGGAAAAAGTTTTATCCTACAAAAAGATATCTTGAATTTCAAAAGAATGCAATTGCAAACTTAGAGAGCTTCTGGGAGAAAGAAGCAGAGAAAATCCCCTGGTTTAAACGCTGGGAAAAGGTTCTCGTCTGGGATGAGCCGTTTGCAAAATGGTTCGTCGGCGGTATGCTTAATGCCTCTTATGGATGTATTGACGCTCATTTACATTCATGGCGTAAGAATAAAGTAGCAATATACTGGGAAGACGAACAAGGGAATACAAAATCATTTAGTTATGTCCAGTTGCATAGGGAAGTAAATAAGTTAGCATCTGTCCTGAAAAAAATCGGCGTAGAAAAAGGTGATATAGTAGTTTTATACCTTCCAATGATCCCCGAGCTTGTGTTTTCAATGCTCGCAACAGTTAGGATTGGCGCTATTCATACTGTTGTATTCTCAGGATTCAGCAGTCAGGCATTAGCAGACAGGATAAATGATACACGGGCAAAGGTTTTGATAACCGCTGACTTTGGTATAAGAAGAGGAAAATTTGTTCCCCTTAAAGATATTGTTGATAATGCATTAAAGCTTACTCCATCTATTAAAAAGGTAGTATTAATAAAAAGAACCGAAAAAGAGGTAAAGATAGAGGAAGGTCGGGACTTACTTTATCATGAATTATTAAAGAATGCTGAAAACTATGTGGAACCTGAGCCTGTAGAATCTACCCATCCATTGTATATACTCTACACATCAGGTACCACGGGAAAACCTAAAGGGATCGTCCACTCTACAGGCGGATATTTGGTTTACAACTATGCGACATATAAGTGGGTTTTCGACATATCAGATGAATCCATTTATTGGTGCACTGCGGATGTTGGCTGGGTCACAGGGCACTCAGCAATAGTATATGCGCCATTACTCCACGGTGCAACGATTGTTATATACGAAGGGGCACCGGATTTTCCTTATCTGGATAAATGGTGGGAGATTATAGAAAAATACGGGGTTACAATCTTTTACACCTCGCCAACAGCGCTCAGGATGTTCATACGCTATGGGGAAGAATGGATTAAGAAACATGATTTAAGCAGCTTAAAGATATTGGGAACTGTTGGTGAACCTATCAACCCGGAAGTATGGGAGTGGTATTACAAGAATATCGGTAATGAAAGGTGTCCTATAGTTGACACCTGGTGGCAGACAGAAACCGGAGGTATGATGATATCACCTTCTCCCGGCCTGGAACTTGTCCCACTTAAGCCAGGTTCAGCAACCTTGCCTTTACCCGGTATTGATGCAGAAGTAGTAGATGACACAGGGAATCCTGTGCCTCCTGGAACGAAAGGCTATTTGGTAATAAAAAAGCCCTGGCCCGGCATGTTGATGGGGATTTATGAAGACCCGGATCGTTACAAAGAAACATACTGGTCAAAATTTAAAGGCATGTATTACACAGCAGATTATGCAATGAAGGACGAAGAAGGATATTTCTGGCTGTTGGGAAGGGCTGATGAGATATTAAAAGTAGCCGGGCACAGGATAGGTACAGCAGAGATTGAGGGTGCAGTTGTTGCAACACCTTTTGCCGCAGAAGCTGCGGTAGTAGGTATGGCTGACCCCATAAAAGGAGAGGCAATCGTCATATTTGTGATACTGAAACAAGGGTATAATCCTGATGATAGCCTTAAAAAGAAGATAATTGATAGCATCCGTACACAGATAGGTCCATTTGCTACACCTCAGGAGATTTACTTTGTCGAAAAACTTCCAAAAACAAGGTCTGGCAAGATTATGAGGCGGATATTGAAAGCAATTGTTCAGGATAAACCCATCGGAGATGTTACAACCTTAGAGGATGAAGCCTCGGTAGAGGAAATAAAAACGGCCTATGAAGAATTTAAAAAGATGATAAGATAATAAATGAACAACCCTGCGGCAGAGACCGCAGGGTTGTTCATTTATTATCTTCTACCTTCCAAATTTATTTTTGAAAAATCTCTTTTGCCATGAATTAATGCAAGTATCGCAATCTTATCGGGAAATATTTCATAAATAAGACGATAGGAATATATCAACAACTCTCGAATCTTAGGGTCGCCTATTTCTGGAACGATTCTACCAATTTCAGGGAAGATATTTAATTTTTCGGATTTCTCAATGATTTCAAGTGATACCTTTTCTGCGTAGAATTTAGAATCCCTTGCGATGTAATCATGAACCAATTTTAAATCTTGTTTTGCAGGGCCAGTCCATTCTACCACGCTTGCATTTCTCTTTTTAATTCTTCAATAGAAATCGTGTCACCACGTTCTGCTGCTTCTCTTCCTTTTTTGACTTTATCAATCACATAAAGCTCATACATAATATCGTCAATGTTTGCAGTATCAGGTAGTTTTGAAATAACCCTAATTGCCTCTTGCTTTAAAGTTTCCATAGTTTACACCTCCTCGTTGATTTTTAAATATTTTACCATTTTTATTGAGTTGTTGGGTTGCTATAATTTTCAGGCAAGAGGGTCATATTAGTGATTTTGAATAGTCTTTCTAGTTGTCTTCTACCTTTCCTTTTTCTTAGCATGCTGAATTCTTACCTTTCTACCCTTCATCATACTGTTATTAATAGCCACGATAACCTTATCTGCCAGATTTGCCGGGACTTCTACAAAACTGAACTTATCAAATAAAGCGATGCTGCCTATCTTCCTGGCTGGGATACCCGCCTCAGCTGAGATGGACTTCACTATGTCGCCTACTTTGATTTTGTCAATCTTTCCAACGGTCATAAAAAGCCGTACGAAATCCTTTCTTGAGGCAGGGTATGTAACTTCTTCCTCGATATCCTCTACTTCCGCCTCGCCAAAAAGCATGCTTAAAGCTGCGGCTGAGACGTCCTCTGGAGAATATTTTTCAAAAAGCCTGTTTGCCAGTGGGTAATAGTTGGTGTGTTTTCCTTCGTTTATCAATTCTTCAAGACTGGAGCTGATTTCTTTTTCTCTTGCCTTTTTGACTTGTTCTTTAGTAGGAAGCTTTGCCTTGCTTATCAGTGTCTTAGCGAACTTCTCTATAAGCCTTAGCTGACGATATTCTCTTGGAGTAACAAAGGTAATGGCGATACCAGATTTTCCTGCCCTGCCTGTTCTGCCTATTCTGTTAATGTAGCTCTCGGGGTCCTGCGGTATGCTGTAGTTGATGACATGAGAAATATCAGGGATGTCTAACCCGCGCGCTGCTACATCTGTAGCAACCAGAATATCTATGTCGCCATTTTTGAATTTATGCATCATCTCGTCCCTGTGGGACTGGGTAAAACCACCATGAATGGCGCCTGCTGAATAACCCATTTGCTGAAGTTTTCCTGAGACCTCGTCTACTTCTCTTTTTGTATGGCAGAAAACAAGAGTAAGAGACGGGACTTCCACATCAAGAAGTCGGGTAAGGGCATTTATCTTGTCTTCTTCCTTTACTTCGTAAAAGGCCTGCTTTATTTTTGCTACGACCATCTCTGCTGCATCAACACCGACCTGTTCAGGCTTATTCATATAATTTCTGGCAATGCGGAGAATTTCTTTGGGCATTGTGGCTGAAAATAGCATGGTTTGCCTTTTAGCTGGGATTTCTTTGAATATCTTTTCAATGTCTTCGATAAAACCCATATTAAGCATCTCATCTGCCTCATCGAGGACAACTATCTTGATGTCTTTTAAGATGAGAGTTTTACGCCGGATATGGTCTATTACACGCCCCGGTGTACCTACTATAATGTCAACTCCTTTATGGAGACTTTTTATCTGTACCTCAATATACTGGCCGCCGTAAACCGGCAGGGATCGAATACCTTTTCTTACACCGATTTTGTTCAGCTCCTGCGCGACCTGAACGGCAAGTTCCCTTGTAGGGTCAAGGATGATGGCATACGGGTTCTTGCTTTTGATCTTTACCCCCTGCTCGATTATGGGAATGCCAAAAGCTGCTGTTTTGCCTGTGCCTGTCTGCGCCTGCCCTATAATATCCCTTCCTCTAAGGGCAATGGGAATGGCTAATTTTTGTATGAGGGTAGGTTCTTCAAAACCCATATCGGAAATCGAGGTTAAGATTTCATCGGAAATACCAAACTCGGAAAAGCTTCTATACATTATTTCTTTTTACCCATATCTTCCAGTTCTGATCCCTGATACTGCTCTTGCTGGAGAGTGAGGTCAAGATTAATGACAATGCCCCCATGTTTTTTAATTTCGTTGTCCTCTCTTAATTTCATATGCCTCTCTCGAGCTGCTCTGACATCATTCATAGCTTTTTTGAGAGCCTTACTGATAGCTGTACTTTTATCTATCTGGCCAGGATTAAACAGAGGTGAGATACCGTTCCCGCCTATATCCTCTGCGAAATGTGCAATCTGTTTCATTTTTCCCATGGCCTGATCCATGAGCTGCCATGATAGAAGACCTTTTTTTTGAAAAACCCAGGAATATCGAATGTGCTGCACCATCTCATTATACTTGTCTGTTACCTCTTCCTGCAACCTGTTGAGGAATTCCATTGGTAATTCAAGCTCTCCGCCTGGAACACCCTTAGCTTTTTCAGGACGTAATTTCTCCAGTATTCTCTGAAACTTTCTGGCATGAATGGCCGATTCCCATGCCTCTCTCTGTAAGACACGCTTGATATGCAAGTCGTCCACCATATCTGCCTCTGCATTATAGTGGGGTATAAGCCTCTCCTCATATTCGACGTATGATTTGAATATTGTAGCCCTGTTAGTCGGATCGTAGGGGTATGGGGCTGGTGTAAAATTCGGTTCTCCGCCCAGCTGGCTTATGATCATCCCCAGCCAGTGCATGTGCCACATCTCTTCTCTGGAGCGCGATAGCAGACTGGCTCCCAATGGTGTATCTTCACCTTCCAGCCAACCGTGTACAAGATAACGGATAATAGCAGCATGTTCATCTGCAATGTCCTTATTCAAGAGTGTAATCAGTTCACGCTTTTTCATAATTTCCTCCTGTTTTAATAAGAGTACAAATTATTTTATTCAATCATTAATCATATTGTAATGGGTCAGGGTAGTCAAGGATATTTATTGTTAAAATAAGAAAGAATCTTAAGCAAGTGATTAAAAACATTATGCGCAGACTTGTCTGCTCAAAACCAACCCAAACCCACATGAGAAGGCTCATGTGGGTTTGGGTTGTAAGACGGTAACCCCTTAAGAGAGCAAAAAATATGAACCAACTATCCATAGGGGTCATGGGTTTTTAAAGGCTCTTATCTTATCAAGTGTATCATGGTAGATATTCTTTTTTGCAGGGTTTAGCTCTATAGCCTTCGACACAAGCCTTTCCGCCTCATCAAGGTTTTTTCTCTCAATAAAATAAAGCCAGGCGAGGTTATTATAAGCATCGGCATTCTCCGGCTCTTTTTTTATGGCTTTTTTATAACAGGATTCTGCCTCGTCAAATTCGTCTTTCTGGAAATAAATATTACCCATGTAGAGATATGCTACAGGAAGTTTCTTTGATGCCACTTGATATTCTTTTAGTGCATTATCAAGTTCACCATTTTTTTCATAGGTTACACCTAGATTAAGGTGTTCTTCCGGACTTAATGGGTCATCAAGCACTATTATCCTCGGAAAAGCACAAGCACACAACAGCAGGAAGTAAGTAGTCAGTAATAAGTAGATAAATATTTTCTTAGTTCTCATTTTATTAATCGTCTCATAATAATCAATACAATGTTTATTTTATTCTCCGGCTTGACCGGGGAATCCAGAAAACCTCTGGATGCCCGTTTACGACCTGCGGGCATGACAGATCAATGACATTGATAAACCTATGAATGTCCATTTTATTATGAGACTCTCAATATATCTTTATTTTATTTTTTTTACTACGTACTGTTTACTGGTTACTACTTACTGGTTTTATCAAAAGTGTCCAGAACTTTGTTCTCTCCCATGCCTTTATAAAATCTTTCTCAGAGATAAACTTGTCCTTATCCCTGCCAGAATTTACTATCACACCATTTTCATTATATCCGACAACAACCATAAAGTGGTTTACTTGATACAGAGAAAAGCCAAAATCAACAAGGACAATAATCGGGTAGCCAGACTCTATATTCTTTTTAAGATCCTCTATACTGCCTCTATACTGAGTCGCATTCAATCCCATTCTCTGTGTATAAAGGATCATATCAATATTTAATGTCCCTCTTGCAGATTCGCTGAATATCTCTTTTGCAATGTTATCAGGGGTGATATTAACTCCCTGGTAGTTTAATACACCGGCAAGGGACGCCGGACCACATTGATAGGTCTCCTGTGGATAGAAAGGAACATTTTCTATAATGCGAAGATGCTTAGCTTCTGGTATTTCATTAGTGGTAGCACATGAATGCAATAATAAAACGACGATAATGAGAATAAAAGAATAAGGACGTAAAATAAAACTTCTCATTTTTCGATATCTTTGCCTTCTATCTTTTTCCTTCATCATACAAATATACATAACATCAATACTTATCTATCTATGAAAAAGTTGTGCAAGTATTTCATAGATAGATAAGTATGTGAGGCTCTATTATCTTTTTTACTTCGTTACAATAACCTTATGTCCTGTAAGCTTCAGCAGCACGACAACGAGTATCGCAATAAAAAGCAATGCAATGATTACTGCGAGGACATCGTCTTGTCCAATCTTGAGATCATCTAATTGAAGTGCAATCTGATGAATCTGCTGGTCGCTGAGCTGTATAAGTCTTTTCTGAACCTCATCCTGTGTGAGCCCGAATTGCATAAGCCTTTCACTTATTGCTTTTACCTCCAGGACTTTCTGGATTTTTACAAGGTCAGCAGTCCTGTCTATCTGTGTTAGTGCAATTATCTCTGACGGTGCAAGTCCTGCATCTACTCTCGGTGCAATGCCTATTATAAACATCGCTATAACGAGATACCACGTCACATGCTTCATAAAAGGAATCCTCATCTTAGTCACCTCCTTTCATCTGAAAATACCTTCAAACAAATTAATTACTAAGGCGGTTATTAGTAAAACGACATTATTGAAAAATCTCCCCTCGCCTCTCTTTGCTAAAGAGGGGTAATTTCCCTCCCTTTGGCAAAGGGAGGTTAGAAGGGATTTTATAATCAATGTCTTCATACTTATGACCTATCAGTAACTTATAGTTTTACTTTAACGACACCCTTGGAATGGTTCCAAAGAGGTATTTGAAGTCTTCGTCCTCAAACCGCAGCCCTATTCCTGCATAACCGCCGCGCCATTTCTTGTTCAGGATATTGTCAGCACCAGCTGACACAAATAAATTCTTGAAAATAAAATAATCTACGCCAACTCTAACATGCGGGCTTTTAGAGCCTTCCTCATCATTAGAAAAATCCCATATATCTGTAGTTACTTTACCCCTGTCCTTATTAAAGAAATAGTCTCCGCCAATGCCGAATGTGTTTTCTGTGAGTCCTATCCTTAATGCAGTATCCTTAACCCTCTTTGCAAACTGGGCTGTAAATTCTATCTCTTTTTCTTTAGTGCTCGTCGGCGTGCCTGTTCCTACTACACCAAGGATATAATATTTATCAGGTCTTGGCTGAAGCGTAACATAAAAATAACCCTTAACATCCTTTGGTTTTGTAAGATAGTCAGCCTGGAAGGTTATAAATGTCCTGAACCTTTCTACTGCTGATACGGTTCTGTCTATTCCCTCTGCCGCCTTGTTTATAGACTCATACAATCTCTCATCCTTTACAAGTTTGCCGAGGGTGCCCTCTCCTTTGTCAATCTTCTCGGCAATTTTGTCTATCGACTCCGTTGCCCTTTTTAAAGATGGCCTGTTTTCTTCGACCATGGCCCTCAGTTCTCTGGTAGCCTTATTAAGGCTTGCCACAAGTTGAGGGCCTTCTTCCCTTAAAGATGCAGAGAAACCTTTTATGTTACTTATAGAGTCTGTAACAGATACCTTGTTTTTTTCTATAAGGTCATTTATTGATGCGGTGACGTTATTAATATTGTCAAGAACCCTTCTCATTTTTTTGTCGTTTACTGATATTGTCTCGCTGAGATTTGCAGTAATGTCACTTAAATTCAGCACCGTATCCTTCAAGGCGCGCTTTGCCTCATCTGTGCCGAGGGCTTCGTTAAGAGAGGTTGCAAGGGTATTCATATTTGCTGATACATTTGAAAGGTTACGGACCATATCATCGAGGTCTACTATTTCCATAACATTTTTTATGGTATCTCCATTTTTTAGGGTTGGCTTCTCAGAACCAGTTTTTATATCAAGGTATTTGTCTCCTAAAAGACCTGTCGCCTTGATAGAAGCGCTTGCATCACTGAAAAGTTGAATGCCCTTATCCATCTTTATGGTTAATTTAGCCACACCGTCTTTAAGCCCTATTTTTTCTATTACCCCTGCATCTACGCCTGCAATCCTGACCTTTGTCTTTTCGTCAAGACCAGCGATGTTATTGAAGTAAACGTAGACTATGTATCCTTCTTTTTTTATCCACTCAAGACCGCCAACCTTAAATGTCATGAAGGCCAGTATCATAATAACTATGACAGCAAAAAATCCGACCTTAAGTTCTGTTGAAAGTCTTCTCATAATGTACTCCTTCTAACCTTATTGGGCCTATCGCACTTCCTGTTATAAACTGTCTTACCACGGGGTTTTGCGTATTCTTAATCTCGTCAGGAGTTCCTGTGTCGATTATCTTTCCATCATAAAGCACGGCAATCCTGTCAGCAATCTTATATGCACTGTTCATATCATGTGTTATGGCAATAGAAGTAACTGAAAGGCGTCTTTTCATCTCCACGATAAGGTCGTTTATCGCATCTGCCATAATAGGGTCGAGCCCGGTTGTAGGCTCGTCATACAGGAGTATCTCAGGCTCATGTGCAATAGCCCTTGCAAGCCCTACCCTCTTCTTCATGCCGCCGGATAGTTCTGATGGCATCATATCTTCAACCCCTGCAAGGCCTACTAATCTTAGTTTTTCGATTGCAATAGACCTTACCTCGTTTTCATTTATCTTTTTAAATCTTAGAAGTGAAAAGCCCACATTTTCCCATACACTCATAGAATCAAAGAGTGCAGACATCTGAAAAAGCATACCAAATTTTTTCCTTACTTCATAGAGTTCATTCTCCTTTAGTGCTGTTATATCAATACCATCTATGAGTACCTTACCATCATCAGGTTTTAATATACCAATAATATGTTTTAAAAGAACACTCTTGCCAGAGCCGCTCCCGCCAATAACAACCATGCTCTCGCCTTTTTCAACATTAAGGTTAATGCCCCTGAGCACATGGTTTTTACCAAAAGACTTATGCAGATTTATAATCTCTATCACTTAAATAACCATGCTGAAAGAAAGTAGTCAGATATGAGTATTGTCATAGACGACAAAACCACTGCCCCTGTTGTTGCCTTTCCAACACCTTCAGCCCCTCCCCTTGTATAAAAGCCTTTATAGCAGCTTACAAGAGCAATGCTCGCACCAAAAAAACAGGATTTTATCAGGCCATTGTAAATATCGCTAAACTCTAAATAATCCCAGGTCCTTTTCCAGTAGACTATAGAACTTGTATCAAAGAGTCCAACCGTTACGAAGTAGCCACCTATTATGCCTGTTATATCAGCAACTGCAACAAGTGCAGGTAACATAAACATTCCTGCTATAAATCTTGGTACAACGAGATATTTTATTGGATTTGTTGCCAATGTTTCGAGTGCGTCTATCTGCTCTGTTACCCTCATCGTGCCCAATTCTGCTGCCATTGCAGCACCAGCCCTGCCTGCAACTATAAGACCTGTAAGGACAGGGCCGAGTTCCCTCGTCATGGACATGGCGACGACAGTGCCCACAAGTGCCTCCGCACCAAACCTTTTAAAGCCCGTAAAGGTTTGCAGGGCAAAGACCATCCCTGTAAAGATAGCTGTTATCAAAACAACTGGCAAAGACCTAACTCCAATCTCAAGCATCTGTTTGAAAGTATTTCTTATCTCAAGTGGAGGAAGTATTAACTGTTTTATTGTTAAAAATAGCAGGATTAGTATCTTACCGAGTTCTTCAGAAAACCTGATAATTGTCCTTCCTATTAACTCAATGAGTCTCAACATAAATTCTCTTTGATTTATTACCGAGAGATGTCAGGATTTCATATGATATAGTATTTGCTTTATATGCAAGTTCCTGAGCTGTTATTGACTCTTTCCCCTGTTTTCCGAGAATTATTACTTCATCGTTTCCCCTAACATCTTTGACATCTGTGATGTCAATCATTGTCAGGTCCATACATATCCTGCCAACAACAGGTACTCGTTTTCCTTTCACAAGTACTTCTGCATTATTTGAAAAAAACCTGCTATACCCGTCAGCGTATCCTAGCGGAAGCACTCCTATTCTGCTCGGCCTTTTTGTTATAAACGTTCTTCCGTAGCTTATTGGCGAACCAGAGGGAAAGCTTCTTATACAGAGGATTTTAGTCTTGATTTTCATCGCAGGTATCAGGTTTATAAGTTCGGGGCTCGTGGTGCGGGGTTCGGAGTCTTCACCCCCACCCTCGCCCTCCCCCCTCGAGGGGGAGGGATGGGTGGGGGGGCTGACTTCTGATTTCTGATTAATGGGCGAATACCCATAAAGCATAAGCCCTGGTCTTACTGCATCAAGATGTGCATCTTCAAAGGTAAGGACAGCCGCACTGTTCGCTATATGTGAGAAGAATTTTCTTTTTAATTTTCCGGAGATTGTTTCTCTAATTTTATTAAACCTGTTAAGCTGTAGAACTGCATATGACCTGTCTGAGAGATCAGCCTCTGAAAAATGGCTTAAAAGTCCTGTTAGTTCTATACCATCCATCTCTGATATTTTTATTAAATCTCTGGCAATATAATTGCCGTTTAATCCCATCCTCCCCATACCGGTATCAATCTTCACATGGACTTTTATTATAGTATTTCTTTTTTTTGCTTCAGCCGAGAAAGACAATGCAGTATCCACATTATAGATAACTGGAATGAGCTTAAAATCAAAAAAATCCTTTATTTCTCCAGTGTCAAATAATACGATTATCGGGGCTTTGATACCTGCCTCTCTGAGTTCTATAGCCTCTCCTGTAAATGCTACCGCTATGAAAGAGATGTTCTCCTTAAACAATTTTTTTGAAACTTCCATAGCGCCGTGACCGTATGCATCGGCCTTAACCACAGCAATTACTGGTCGGTTTTTGACAATCTTTCTGACAGACTGGAGATTATGCGCTATCGCCGATAGATTAATCTCTGCAACGGCTCCTCTATTCACCTTCTTTTTTTTCTGTCTCTTCTTTTTTCTTTTCCTGAGATACAGTTTTCTTGGGCGTCACATCTATTTCGTCAGGCTCTGACGTAGCCTTCTTGAAGTTTCTTATAGCCTGGCCTATGCCCTTTCCTATTTCCGGTAGCCTGGTTGCACCAAACAGAACAAGGACTATTATCAGTATAATAACCAACTCCTGCATTCCTAAACCAAACATATATTCCCTCCTATCTCTTTCTGAAAATCTTCCATGGTATTTATGTTTATAAAAGACCTTCCTTCCGGGTCTATTTCCCTCAGCTCATCCTCATTAATATAAAGAACGTTTATCCCTTGCAAAAATCTCCTCAAGCTCCTTTCCCCATTTTTTATACTTTGCTCCATCCTCTTATCAATTCTTTTTGAATAAATGCCAAGAAGGGGTTGAGGTTTTTTATCAAAGATGGGAATTACAGCATCCCATCTCTCTTCCCATTTATCGACGATATATTTTATAAGCATGGTATTTATAAAAGGCATATCACACGCTGTTACAAAGATCCCTGAGACCTCTGGAATGGTTAATGCTGAAAATATTCCGGTCATGGGTCCTCTGTATCCAATTATATCTCCAACCATCGGGACACTGAGATAGAAATAGAGTTCCGGGTTATTGGTGCTTATAATAACTCTATCAAATATCCCTTTGAGGAGTTCTATATTTTTCTCTATAATCCTCTTACTGCTTATCTCAAGGAATCCCTTTATCACCGGAAACCTTTTATTTTCTCCACCAGCCAAGATAATGGCATCCATACCATATAACCTTTATAACTTATATAATTAATAATCTCAACTTGTGAACAAGTTAATCTTATCTAAAAGTCGAAAATAAACATATATATACCTTATAGTTTTATAATAGTTTATTCAAAAATTACTTTCAATACAAGGCAAAAGTCAATGTTATGATTTCTTGACAAACATACCCATCTCGAATAAATTAACTAAACTCTAAAGGAGGTTAAGAAATGACAAATGCAAAGGTAACATATATACAAGGGCTTCAATTTGTAGGAACAGCATCATCAGGCCATGCGATAGTTATGGATAGTAATCCTGAGGTCGGCGGATATAATACTGCCTCAAGGCCAATGGAGCTGCTTCTTATAGGGATAGGAGGATGTTCAGGAATGGATGTTGTCTCGATCCTCAAAAAGAAGAAACAGGATCTAACAGGTTTTGAGGTAAATGTAAAAGGTGAACAGGCTGGAGACTATCCCAAAAAATTTACAGCGATAAACTTAGAGTTTGTTGTAAAAGGCAGAAATATATCAGAAGATGCAGTAAAAAAGGCGATTGACCTGTCAATGAATAAATATTGCTCTGTTAAGGCAACTCTTGAAGGCGTTGCAAAAATAAGCTTTTCTTACAAAATTGTTAGTGAATAGAGCGAATAATGGGTATTATATTCAAACACATTGCCACCCTTGGTTTCACAGGTTATCTCCCTGTTGCACCCGGAACCTTTGGGTCTTTAGCTGCTTTTGTTTTCTTCATTTTTTTAAAACCATCTGTTTTTGTTCACTTGACTATACTGTTTATTATCATCCCAATTGGCACTATATCTTCTCATCACGCTGAAAAGGTCATGAATGATAAGGACAGCAGACATATAGTCATAGATGAATTTTGCGGTTATCTCTTTTCTGTACTCTTTATTCCAGTTACCACTGGTTATGCCCTGATGGCCTTTTTTTTATTCAGATTTTTCGATATACTAAAACCGTTCCCTATTAAAAAAATAGGTTCTGTTTTAAGCGGAGGGAAAGGTATAATGGCAGACGACATTGTTGCAGCCTTATATACAAATTTAATCTTACAAATTTTAAGAACATGGAAGCCTATTTAGTAGAGCTCGTAACAAGGATTTCAGAATTCCGAATATGCACCTGAGGTGTTTTATAGCAATAGGGATACCCGAGCCAATAAAAAGAGACATCGGCGAGCTTATTGAAATATTTAAAAAATACAATGTGGATGTAAAGTGGGTAATATATGAAAACCTTCATATTACGTTTAAGTTTCTCGGTAATACTTCAGAAGGCTTATTACCTGAACTAAGAGAATCTCTTATTAACATTGTTTTATCTTACAAGCCGTTTTATATTAAAATATGTAATATAGGGGTATTTCCAAATAGAAGATACCCGAGGGTAATCTGGGTAGGAGTGGAAGATTCAGAAATACTTAAGAAACTTAAAAAGGACATTGAAGATTCTATGGTATTGTTAGGCTATCAAAAAGAAGATAGAGGATTTAACCCCCATTTAACACTTGGACGGGTGCGTTCTCAGAAAGGGGTAACAAATCTGATCAATGAACTTGATAATTTTAAAGATAGAGACTTTGGAAGTATTAATGTTGAAAGTATAAAACTGATGAAGAGCGAATTAAAACCTAAAGGGGCCGAGTATAGCTGCTTATACGAGATACCTTTTGGGCAGGAAAAGATGAAAACCACATAAAGGATTAAAACTTGTCTGGATTCCTGCTTCCGCAGGAATGACCTGTTATTCATTTTCTTCGTGTCCGTCATTCCCGTGAAAACGGGAATCCAGAGCAGATTATTAAAATACTATATGGAGGAAGGATGATTAATAAAGATAAGGTTAAGGCACTTGAGATGGCTATTACACAGATTGAAAAGAATTTTGGTAAAGGCGCTATCATGTGTCTTGGAGCAGAAGGTGTTGTCGAAGGTATCCATGTAATCCCTACCGGCTCTCTAGTCCTTGATATTGCAACAGGGGTTGGGGGATATCCGAGAGGCAGGGTTATAGAGATATTCGGTCCTGAATCCTCAGGTAAAACAACCCTGGCTTTAAACGCCATTGCACAAGCACAGATAGGCGGAGGTATTGCTGCTTTCATTGATGCAGAGCATGCACTCGATATCAATTATGCAAAAAAACTCGGTGTTAAAATAGAAGACCTTCTTGTCTCACAGCCTGATACAGGAGAGCAGGCCCTTGAGATTACAGAGTCACTCGTAAGAAGCGGAGCTGTGGATATTATCGTAATAGATTCAGTTGCTGCCCTTGTACCCAGGGCAGAAATAGAAGGGGAGATGGGTGATTCCCTCCCAGGACTCCAGGCAAGGCTTATGAGTCAGGCATTAAGAAAACTGACTGCTGCAATATCAAAATCTCTGACAACTGTTGTATTCATAAACCAGATGCGGATGAAGATCGGCGTTATGTTTGGAAGCCGTGAGACAACAACAGGGGGAACAGCGCTCAAATTTTACTCTTCCATGAGACTTGATATAAGAAGGATAGAAAACATTAAGGACAATCAGGAGACCGTAGGCGGAAGGGTAAGGGTTAAAGTAGTAAAAAATAAGATCGCTCCTCCTTTTAAACAGGCCGAGTTCGATATATATTTCAATGAAGGGATTTCAAGGGTTGGAGAGATTGTAGATCTTGGTGTTGAAAAGGGCATCATCGAAAAATCAGGTGCATGGTACAGCTATGGCGGCAACAGAATAGGTCAGGGCCGAGAAAATGCAAAAGAGTTTTTGAAAAATAACATAGAGGTTTCAAAAGAGATTGAGAGTAAAATTATTGAGTCCTGCAACCTGAGGAGGTAATCATGGATATCAATGAGCTTTTGGAAAAGGCACATTCATTAAGTGCCTCAGACCTTCATATAAAGGTTGGTTCACCGCCGATACTCAGGATCTACGGAGAGCTTACCCCCCTTACATCAGAGAAGAGATTAAGCCAGGAAGATACGATGAAGATAGCCTTCTCTGTCATGACACCGGGACAGAGTGAGATATTCAAGAAAAAAAATGATATTGACCTTGCCTACAGTGTTCCCGGACTTGGAAGGTTTAGATGCAATATTTTCATACAGAGAGGAACAATAGGGGTTGTCTTCAGGGTTATCCCGATGAGGATACCTTCAATTGAGGAATTGTTCCTCCCTGAGATTATTAAAAAGATTTGTATGGAACGAAGAGGTTTAATTCTTGTTACTGGAACGTCCAGTAGTGGAAAATCAACTACCCTTGCTGCAATGATAGACTTGATAAATACTATGAGGACAGAACACATTATAACTATCGAAGACCCTATAGAATATCTTCACATGGATAAAAAAAGCATAGTCAACCAGAGGGAGATAGGAAGCGATACAGAGTCATTCAGTAAGGCATTGAGGCAGGCCCTCAGACAGGACCCTGATGTAATACTTGTTGGGGAGATGCGTGATTTCGAGACTATCCAGACTGCGCTTGTTGCTGCTGAGACAGGTCATCTTGTTTTAAGTACCCTCCATACAATAGATGCTACCGAGACGATCAATAGAATTATTTCTGTATTCCCTCCTTATCAACACAAACAGGTGCGTATGCAACTTGCATCGGTTCTAAAAGGTATTATATCTATGCGGCTTATGCCGAGGGCAGACGGCAAAGGAAGAGTTCCAGCAGTTGAGGTTCTTGTAGCAACGACAACAATAAAAGACTGTATCCTCGATCCGGATAAAACCAGATTGATCCCTGATGTACTTGCACAAGGTATAATGTATTACGGCATGCAGACCTTTGATCATTCTCTCTTCAGCCTTTTTAAGTCAGGGCTCATAACTTATGAAGAGGCGATAAGAGGGGCCACTAATCCTGATGATTTTGCACTCAAGGTAAAAGGCATCCAGTCCACAAGCGACCTTACATTTGAAGAACCTGCTGAGAAGGACAAGATGAAAATTGATAGGTTTGCACGATAAGGCAAGACAATATGCCTTGAAGCTCCTGAGCTACAGAGGAAGAAGCGAAGAGGAACTAAAAGAAAGACTCAAAAAAAAAGGTTTCACTAAACCTGTGGCTTCTTCTACAATAAACTATCTTAAACATATAGGGCTCATCGACGATAGGGCATTAGCTGAAACCCTGAAAAGAGAGGCACTTAAAACAAAATTGCTCAGTCAATATGGAGCGAGGAGATTTATGCTCAACAGAGGTATACCTCGTGAGATTGTTGACATGGTATTCAGCCAGGATGAAAACGAGGATATTGAGAATGCCGGAAAACTTGTGGATAAAAAGTTTAAGTCTTACAGGGATTATTCTCCAGAGACCGCAAGGAGAAGATTACATAATCTTCTCCTTAGAAGAGGCTATTCTATCGAAACAATAATGACGGTATTGAAAGATAAAACCTTTAAGGAGGAGGATTAGAAATGAAAAATGCTGTTTTATTAATCGTAGCCTTATTATTTCTTTTACAGGCAGGCTGTACAAAGTCAATACGATACTCGGAAGAGGAGATAAAGAGTTTTCCTCCCAATATCCAGGAGAATATAAGAAAGGGCGCGGTTAACCTCGGTATGACGCAGGAGCAGGTAAGGTATACATGGGGTTCTCCTGATTCTATAAAAATCCTTGAATCGTTTGATGGAAAGGCAAGGGAAGAATGGATTTATTCTACAACAGGCACAATGGGAGTGGTAGGATCAAGGCTTCTCTTATTCTTTGACGGTAAATTGATATATATTAAATATTAGTGAATAACCATGTCTAAGACCCGTAAGGGAAAGGGATGAAGAGCCTGGAGATTAGAACTGCATTTTTAGAGTACTTTAAATCCAAAGGTCACAAGATATTCCCGAGTTCACCCCTTATTCCATGGAATGACCCTACCTTGCTTTTCGTTAATGCCGGGATGGTTCGATTTAAAACAATTTTTCTCGGAGAAGAAAAAAGTCCTTATAAGCGTGCTGTATCATGCCAGAAGTGTATGAGGGCTGGAGGGAAACATAGTGACCTTGAGAACGTTGGACATACCACAAGACATCATACTTTCTTTGAGATGCTCGGCAATTTCTCCTTTGGTGATTATTTTAAGAAAGATGCGATCCTTTTTAGCTGGGAGCTTTTAACTGAATGGTTTAAATTGCCGGAGGAAAAGCTCTATATCTCTATATATGAGAAAGATGATGAGGCTGCAAAACTCTGGTCTGAGCTGATAGGACTTCCTGATGAAAGAATAGCAAGGCTTGGCGCAAAAGATAACTTTTGGCAGATGGGCGATACAGGCCCATGTGGGCCATGTTCTGAGATAATAATAGACCAGGGAAGAGACATAGGATGCGGCAGGCCTGAATGTGCTGTTGGATGCGATTGCGACAGGTTTCTTGAACTCTGGAACCTTGTATTTATGCAATTTAACAGAGATAAAAATGGAGAACTTACACCTTTGCCAAAACCAAGTATAGATACAGGAATGGGTCTTGAGCGAATCAGCGCAGTTCTTCAGGGCAAGACAAGCAATTTTAACTCAGACCTGTTTGAACCAATTATTAAAGATATTTCTGCTCTCTCAAATGTAAAGTACGGTTTATTACGCGAGACAGATGTATCTATCAGGGTTATTGCTGATCATATACGCGCAACTATTTTTCTTCTTTCAGAAGGCCTTGTACCTTCAAACGAAGGGAGAGGTTATGTATTGAGGAGATTAATCCGAAGGGCATCAAGACATGCAAGGCTTCTTACCATGCACGGACCATGTCTTCACAAATTGATTGATTCTGTTATTAATGTAATGGGTGATATCTATCCAGAAATTGCAGATGAAAGGAAAAGGACCGAAAAACTTCTCAAGATAGAAGAAGAACAGTATATGAAAATTGATGAACAGGGTCTTACTGCTGAGAAAATCTCAAAATTGAAGAAAAAAGGTGAAAATGTTTTTCCTGGAGAAGTAGCTTTCAGGCTTTATGATTCTCGTGGCGTTCATCCTGACTCGATAAGAGAGATGGTAATAGATGCAGGCTTAAAGTTTGATGAAGAAGGGTTCCAAAGAGAGATGGAGTTACAGAAAAAAAGGTCAAAAGAAGGACGGATAGATATCACCCTTCCGTCAATAAAAGTAAAAATGCGTGAACACGCACAATCAGAGTTTGTAGGATATTATAGTTTAAAAGCAGAAGCTGTAATTGTTGATATTTTTAAGAATGATGGTTTAGTGAATGAATTGACAGAAGGTGATGAAGGCGAGGTAATCCTCGATAGGACACCTTTTTACGGTGAATCTGGGGGTCAGGTTGGTGATACTGGAACAATAGAATCAGAAGGCTCCTATATAAAAGTCCTTGATACTAAAAAACCATATCCTCATCTTTATTTTCACTATGTAAAAATAGAGAAAGGAAAGATTACTAAAGGCGATAAGGTTACCTGTTTGGTTGATACAGACAGGAGAAGAGCTATTATGAGAAATCATACAGCTACTCATCTTCTTCACAAGGCATTAAGAATAGTTCTTGGTGATCATGTTAAACAGTCTGGATCTGTTGTATCTCCTGAGAGACTAAGGTTTGATTTTACCCATTTCGATGCAATGCAGTATGATGAGATAAAGAGGACTGAAGATCTAATAAACGAAAAAATACTTGAGGATCTTCCTGTCGAAACAGACATTATGAAAATTGATGAGGCAACCAAAACGGGCGCCGTTGCACTTTTTGGTGAGAAATATGGTGAAACTGTGAGGGTTGTCTCAGTTGACGATTTCAGTAAAGAACTCTGCGGTGGCACACACTGCAAGGCAACAGGTGAGATAGGTCCCTGTGTAATTCTATCAGAAGGCAGCGTTGCCTCTGGTATCAGAAGAATTGAAGCTATGACAGGAAAATCTGCCTTTGATTATCTCAAGCATAAAGAAACCGAGCTTGATTCAATAAAGGGATTATTGAAATCAGAAAGACCACTTGAGAAAGTAGAAAAGCTCCTCAATGATATGAAGTCAATGGAAAAGGAAATTCAGAAACTCAAAACTGGCTCCACCAAAGATACAATATCAAAGGCATTAAAAGAGGCACATGAATTTGATGGGGTAAAGGTTGTGAAAATAAGGCAGGATGGTCTTAATCCAACTGAACTTCGCCTTTTAGCCGATAATATAAAAGAGCGTCTTAAGTCAGGTATTATTGTTGTCTCCTCAGTAATAGATAGTCAGGCTGCAATAGTCTGTATGGTAACAAAGGATCTGAAGGATAGATATAATGCAGGGGAGATAGTAAAGAGTATTTCCATAATCGCAGGTGGAAAAGGTGGCGGCAAACCTGAGATGGCACAAGGTGGCACAAAAGATATTGAAAAACTGGATAATGCCCTTGAAGCGTTATACGATATAATTAAAAGACACTAATGAGTCATAAGTGAGGAGGCTGGAAAACCTCTGAGCAATTAAGCAAAAATATTTCTGAACTTGTAACTAAGACCCTCAAGAAAATGAATTTACCAACTAAAGACGATATTGAAAATTAAATAAAGAAGTACGTTCGCTTTCAAAAAGACTCAGTAAGCTTGAGGGTGCCGATGTCAGGTAAATCAGAATTTTTTAGAGGAGTGGCATATTCTGTTATACTTTAGTATGCCTGATGAAAGGATTGAGGTAATTGCCTGTTCGAATTATCGAGGTGAGGAGAGCCCGAGGGCATTTACTCTCCATAATGAAAAAATCGAGGTTGTAGAAATTCTGGATATGTGGATTGAAGAAGGTTTCGTGAACAGGGAAAGGAAAAGGTTCTTCAAAGTTAAAGGGAGTGATGGATATACGCATAGAATATATTATATAGAGAAGACGATGGAATGGTTTTATATGTAAGTAATGGAAAACATTTACTCCTTTGTTGAGTGTCTTTTTAAACAATAATTTATTTGCAAAAGATAAGGAATCCAGCAATGTCATCTCATATCCATAGTATAGCTTCAGAGGTAAACATAGAAAGGCTTAAAAGATATGTCTATGCAATAGAAGGATTGCGCCATGCATGGGAGAATTACGATACCCTTGAGGAAAAGGCTAAATTTATTGAAGAGACATTACGCTCCTTTAACCTTAAGGTGGAAAGTCAGGAAGTGCCCTTCTATGGAAGAACTTACAGGAACATCATAGCTACAATGGAAGGCATTGATGAAGAGAAGGAATGGATCCTTTTAGGTGCCCACTATGATGCTGCATGGGGAAGCCCTGGTGCTGATGATAATGCAAGCGGAGTAGCAGTATTACTTGAAGCAGCAAATATATTGAGCAAGCAGAAACTGGAAAGAACTGTACAATTTGTTGCCTTTACCCTCGAAGAGCCGCAACCTCAGACTCTAAATTTTTTAATTGGCAGCAACCATTTTGCCCAAGATGCAAAGAGACAAAAGAAAAGATATGAAGCTGTATTCATTCTTGAGTCAGTTGGATATACAGACAGGGCAGAAGGGAGTCAGACTGTTCCGTTTTTTGTGAGAATGCCTGTACCAAAAAGAGGCGATTTCCTTGGCGTTATTGCAAACCGAGGGTCTAAGGCCATCATGAACGCCTTCCACAGTATAGCCAGCGAATATGTCCCTGAACTCATTTTCGTTTCCTATAAAGTGCCCTTATCAGGTCGCATTATCCCTGAAACACGGTTTAGCGACCATGCCTCATTCTGGGATTATGGTTACCCAGCACTTATGTTGACTGATACAGCCATGTTCAGAAATCCTCATTACCACACTCACCAAGATAAACATGAAACACTCGATTTCAGTTTTATCGTTAATGTCACTAAGGCTGTAGTTAGTGTTATACTAAAACTTAGTAATCAAAATTACTTATACCTAAATTGAGCGATTCTTAATAATATAATCATGGAACTTGTTGAATTTATTATCAAACACCCCCACCCTAACCCTCCCCCGTCAAGTGGGAGGGGATAGGGAAAACCCCCCGTCAAGGACAAGTATGGGGTATGGCTGTACCAAGCTAACTGCATCGAATTTATGGACCGCCCCATTTTAAATTCTGTCAATAAATATGCTAAAGTAATCTATGTCAAGAAAGCCAAATACACTTAATAGTAAATCAATAAATTATAGCTCATTAAGCAATTCTCTCGAATTTTATGTTTCTGAGGAAACAGCCTCCTACAGTAATAACAACAAGAAAAAACCTTTCACAATTTACTATGACAATAGAGTGCATTCAATAAGACTTCTCAAAGGCGATTGCATCGAGATATTGAATCAGGCAAGAGAAAACAGCGTTGACATGATTTTTGCAGACCCTCCTTATTTTCTCTCAAATGGAGGCATTACCTGCCATGCAGGCAAAATGGTTTCTGTAAATAAAGGCAAATGGGACAAATCCAAAGGGGTAGAGGAAAATCATAAATTTAATCTTAATTGGCTTAAGGCTTGCCAGAGGGCTTTAAAACCAAACGGAACTATTTGGGTTTCAGGAACAACGCATGTCATTTACTCGATAGGCTTTGCTATGCAAGAACTCG